>NZGN01000114.1:0-12161 GCA_002691045.1 Marinovum sp. | reverse complement strand
ATTTTATTTTATAAATAAATTAAAAAATATGGAAAAAAGACGTGGTTCATATTCCAGAGTTTAAAAGTGGTTTTGTCGAGAAAACGGCTCCACGTATGCTGTGCATCTCTAAATCAATAGCATCTTGAAAATTGTCTACTACAAGGTATTGGTATTCCAAGTAAGAGCGAATGTATTTTTTAGTCATTTGATCGAGAGTTATTGAGCCTTCTTTAAATTTAATTATTTGTGCTTTTGTGAGTGACGGTATAACAATTCTATTTGCTAATAGAGAGCAGAATTGATCACCGGAGGCTCTTCCGCTCGCATGACTATTAAGCCGAGTTATCAACCCAAACTTATTTTTTCCTGATCTTAGTGCTTTGTCTAAATCTTTTCCTGCTGTGCTAACGTAAAGTAATGTCTGTCCATCCCAAATTAAGTAAATGCCAGCGGCTACCGCAGGAAAATTTTTTTGCGGCCAGTTTTTGAATTTAAATCTTTTTGAAAATGAATTTTTTAGCAAATCAGTAACTTTTTTAATCTATTAATCATTAAAATTTTTAAAAGTGGGCATAGGATCACCGGGTAGATTTTTTGCGTTGTAGAAGCCACGAGCAATTGCCCTAGCCATGCAAAGACTGGCTGCATGGCAAATTTCTGCAAGGTCGTAAGTCTCGTCTTGCATAGGTAACTCATTCGTTGAGCTGGCAAATATTAAATCACCATCGTAAGGAAGATGAGACGGGACAATTGCCCGTGCTATGCCATCATGGGCTGATGTCGCAAGCCTTAGAACTTGCGCCTTTGTTAAGGCAGCATCCGTGGCAACAATGCCAATTGTTGTGTTGGCTCGATCCTCGAGAGGGAATAACTCTGGCCTTTTAAACGATTTCGAATAATTGCCTGCACGTGGGGCTTCAAACCCGCCAAACTCATCATCAATTTCGAATGGTGCTGCCCAGAAATGTTTTCCTGTCTCATCTGTTGCATCGCCTGCGGGGTTTGCAGCGACTAATGCTCCTACAGTAACACCGTTGCTCAACTTAAAAGATGCCGAACCTAAGCCACCTTTCATCGATCCACCCTGTGCACCGCACCCAGCTCCAAAACTACCGAGTTCAAATTCAGTATTTAAATTTTTATATGCTTGTTTACCTAGATTAGGATAAGGATTTTCAGCCCAATTTTTATTGCCTCCATTACTGAGATCAAACAAAATAGCTGCTGGAACAAGAGGAACAATGTGTCCAGCGACTTGTAAACCTTTACCATCTTGCTTTAATTTATCTACAACCCCTGAAGCAGCATCTAACCCAAAAGCAGAACCTCCAGATAATACGAGAGCATCTACGCCTTTAATAGTTTTGTCTGGTGCAAGTAAATCTGTTTCGCGTGTTCCTGGAGCTCCGCCCATCACAAAATATGAGGTCACTAATGGTTTATCTGCGCTAAGAACTGTTACACCAGTTTTAATTTTTTGATCTTCTGCGTTACCGACGACTATGCCTTCCACATCGGTGATTAAATTTTTTGGTCCTGGTTGCATCATCATATACACCGCCCACCATCAACTTGCATGCAGACACCCGTCACCATACTAGCTTCTTCTGAGCACAAATAGCATGCTGCATTTGCAATATCTTCAGGTTGGGCAAATCTTCCAAGAGGTATCGTTGAGAGAAATTTCTGCCTCATCTCTGGTGTGTCCTCACCTAGAAAAGAGGCAAGTAGCGGTGTTTCACTAGCGACGGGATTAACGGCATTGACCCGAACCCCGAAAGGGGCAAGCTCCACTGCCATTGTCCGGGTGGCGGTATTCATCCAGCCTTTTGAACTGTTGTACCAATTCAAATTTGGTCTAGGGGAAACTCCTGCAGTTGAAGCTATATTTAATATTGAACCGCGACCCTGTTTTTTCATATGAGGAACAAACGCCTTTGCCATTAAATAAACTGATTTACAATTTATACGAAAAACGCGATCAAAGTCCTCTTCTGTTACTTCATCAAGCGGTGTGGGTAAGTGGGTAACACCTGCATTGTTAACTACAACATCCACACTGTCAAAATTGTCAAACACAACTGTCTTCAAATTTTCTACTGAGCTTGTAGCGCCGACATCGGTTTTGACTGCTAAAGTTTTTGGCCCTAGGGTTGCCGAGAGGTCTCTTGCAGCACTCTCATTGACATCAACGATGACTACCCTGGACCCTTCTCCAAGGAATTTTTCTACAATTGCTTTTCCTAAGCCCGAAGCGGCTCCAGTTACGATTGCTGTTTTGTTTTCTAATCGCATTTTAAAATTCCTTTTTTATTGGTGATAGCTGGCTACAGTTTTCAAAGTTGAAAAACCATAAAGTGCTTCGAACCCTTTTTCTCGTCCATGCCCTGAGAACCCTCGTCCTCCAAATGGAAGTTCAACACCACCACCGGCTCCATAATTGTTTATAAAAACCTGCCCTGATTTGAGTTTTTTGGCCAATCTCATTTGGCGGGCACCATCACTTGTCCAAATGCTTGCGACCAAACCGTAGTCTGTACCATTCGCGATGCTGATAGCTTCTTCTTCTGTGTCGAAAGGCATAATAACTTGCACAGGACCAAATATTTCATCTTTGGCCAAAATATGATCTTCCGGAACATCTGCAAACAAGTGTGGAGCAACATAATGTCCTTTTGTTGGAGCACTGCTGTCTATTTCTCCTTGAGCAACTAAGTTCAGCTTCCGACCTTTAGAAATAAAATCTTCCACAATTGATTTTTGCCTTTCTGATATCAAAGGCCCCAAGGCACCATCATTAATTGCTGGTCGAACGATTAAGTCTTTGTACTTTTGGGACATATGATCAATCACTTCGTTATATCGGGAACGATGGACTAATATACGGCTGCTAGCGGAACAAGTCTGACCGCCATTCTGGATCCCCGCGTTCACAAGAAAGGGAAGCGCACTTTTCAGATTTGCGTCTTCAAAGAATAATTGGGGTGATTTACCTCCAAGTTCTAACGTTACAGGAACAATATTATTAGCAGCTGATGCTTGCACCAAGCGGCCTGTTGTAACTGATCCAGTAAAACTTATGTGATTAATTCCTTTATGCGCACAAAGAGCAGTACCTGCTTTGGACCCCAGTCCAGGAACCACATTAAGCACACCTTTGGGTAGACCCGCTTCAATAGCAAGATTAGCAAAAGTTAAGGCGGTCAAACAGGCTTCTTCAGCTGGTTTTAATACACATGTATTTCCCATTGCTAGGGCTGCGCCAACAGATCGACCAATAATCTGCATAGGGTAATTCCAAGGAACAATATGACCAGTTACACCGTGGGGTTCTCGCAAAGTATATACCGTGTATCCTTCTAAATAAGGTATTGTCTCCCCGTGAACTTTATCAGCTGCACCACCATAAAATTCCATATACCGAGCCAACGCTCTAACATCTGCTTGAGCTTGAGTTAAGGGTTTTCCCACATCAAGTGCCTCGAGTGTAGATAAAAGATCTATATTTTTTAGAACAAGCCTGCCTAAGTTGCTCAATATACGCCCGCGTTCCGCTGCTGGTGTTGTGTTCCAGCACTGGTCAAATGCATTTTTTGCATTCTCAATAGCCTCACCAATATCATTTTCATTGCCTGATGCGATTTCAGTTAATGTACTCCCATCAGATGGATTTTTTAATTCCAGCTTTTCAAGGTCGTTAGGATGACGCCATTGGCCTCCAATTAAGCAACAAGATGGATCGAAGGGTAGATGAGGAAGCGACATTATTTATAACTCCATTTGAAAACTAGGTAACTTAGGTGCTGCTTCAATTAACGTTTTTGTATATGTATTTTGAGGTTGTTCCAAAACCTTTTTGGTAAGCCCTTCTTCGATAATCTTACCGTCCTTCATAACCAGGCATCGATCGGTAATTGAGCGGATTACAGCTAGATCATGACTTATGAATAGGTAACTAAGGCCATATTCTTCAGCGAGTTGAGCGATCAAATCGAGAATTTGGGCTCTTACTGTTACATCAAGAGCCGACACCGCTTCATCAAAAATAACGAGTTTTGGTTTTATGATCAAAGCGCGTGCTATCGCAATTCTTTGCCGCTGACCGCCAGAAAATTCATGAATATATTTATTTTTGTCTGCAGATGATAGTCCAACATCTTCTAAAACATTGTCTATTTTACTTTCAATATTCTTGACCTCAAGAGCGTCTTTAATGAGATAAAAAGGCTCTTTTATAAGAGTTGAGACTTTATGTCTTGGATTGAAGGAACCGTAAGGATCCTGGAAGACGACTTGAATATTTTTCCTGGTATTTAGTGTAGCTTTGGAAATATCTTGATCTTCGACATTAATCGCGCCTTCGTAAATTGGCTCAAGGCCAAGTATTGCCCTGGTTAGAGTTGATTTGCCACAACCAGACTCTCCAACCAGTCCAACTCTTTCACCATTTTTTATGTCAAAAGAAACATTTGAAACGGCCGTAAAATAATCACTTTTCGAAAAAATTTTAGTACGTGCTAATCTGTATCTGCAAGTGACGTTTTGGATGGTCAAAAGAAGGTCGGCACTTCTCTTTGCTGAGTGTAAATCAACTGAATGTCCTGATGCTGCAAAAAGTGAACGGGTATATGGATGTTTCATATTTCGAAATAAATTTTGTGTTTCATCAATTTCAACAATGATACCGTTTTGCATAATCGCAATCTCATCTGCCATGTCGGAGACAACCGCAAGGTCATGCGTTATCAAAATTAAAGAGATATTGTCTTCTTTAACTAATCTTTTAAGTAGAGCTAGAATCTGGGCCTGAGTTGTTACGTCTAAAGCTGTAGTTGGCTCGTCAGCAATTACAATCGAAGGTTTCAATGCAATTGCAATCCCTATAATAACCCTTTGACGTTGCCCTCCCGATAATTCGTGTGGGTAGCGTTTTATTACTTCAGTTGCTGGGCTTAGGCCTACTCTTTCTAAAATGTTAAGAGTTTCCGTATCAGCAGATTTTTTATTTTTTTCACTGTGTAATACGATCGTCTCGCTGATTTGATCTCCTACAGTTTTGACTGGATTCAAAGCTGTCATAGGTTCTTGAAATATCATGCCTATTTTAGCTCCACGGATTTTACATAACTCAAACTCGTCTTTTTCAGTGATGTCTTGATCTTTGAAAAATATTTTTCCCTTCAATTTTGCGTATTTGGGTTGAAGTTGGATTATTGAAAGTGCTGTCATAGATTTTCCAGACCCACTCTCGCCTGTTATGGCCAGAATACGACCCTGACCAAGTTTAAATGAAATATTATTGAGAATACTTTCTGACCCTATTTTAAGACTTAAATTTTCAACAGATAAGATACTCATTATCGGGATCTCCTCACTCTAGGGTCAAGAAGATCGCGAAGACCATCCCCCATTAAATTCAACCCTAGAACGGTTACGATTATTGCTGACCCGGGAATGATTGCCACGTGAGGAGCAAAGCTGACCATAGTTTGTGCATCTGCAAGCATACGCCCCCAGCTTGGTACCGGCGGTTGTGTCCCCAGTCCAACATAACTCAATCCCGCCTCTGCTAAGATACCTAGTGAAAATTGAATTGTGCCCTGGACTATTAAAAGGTTAGCAATATTGGGAAAAATATGTTCTGCGGATATTCGAAGGTCTGATTTACCACTTACCCGCGCTGCTAAAATGAACTCTTTTTGCCAAAGACTTAGTGCGGCTCCACGACTGACACGGGCAAAGACTGGTATATTGAATATTCCAATCGCAATAATAGCATTCATAGCTCCAGCGCCAAAGAGTGCTGTTATTAGGATAGCAATAACCAAAGATGGAAATGCGAATATTAGATCATTTGTTCGCATGATGGTTTCATCTAAAAGCGAATTTTTCTTAGTTGCTGCTGCTAGACCAAGTGGAACTCCAATAAAAAAACCTATTCCAACTGCTAAGATTGCAACGGCTAACGAAGTTCGTGCCCCGATCATTATCATTGATAAAATGTCACGTCCGAAGTGATCTGTACCTAACCAATGCACTTCGTTTGGGGTCTGTAATTTATCAGGTATCGAAAGTTGGGTAATATCAAATGGGACCCATAGAAACGAAACTAAAGCTGCGATTACAACCAATGCACTTAATAAACCGCCAAGTATCAAAGAGTTATTTTTCATACTCGCCGCCTTAACCTTGGATCAACGACTGCGTAAGCCACGTCGACGATAAAGTTCACAGTTATGACCGCAAAAACAAGGAGCATTACCACGCTCTCGACTACGATTAAATCTCTTTGTGTTATAGCTTGAAAAACTAATCTTCCTAAGCCAGGAAGGAAGAACACTTGTTCGATTATTATAGCACCAGCCATTAAAAAGGAAAATTGAAGCCCAATAATTGTTAGTACTGGAATGAGAGCATTTCTCAAGGCATGTCGCCAAATCACAGCTTTTTTACCAAAGCCTTTTGCTCTTGCAGTTCTTATATAATCCTCTGACAGAGTTTCAATTAGCGCACTTCGCATTACTCGTGACAGTATCGAAGCTTGAGGCAAAGCTAGAGCAATAGCTGGAAGCGTTAAAGATTTCAAACTTAGAATAATACCGTTTTCCCATTCCACAAAGCCACCCGCGGAGAACCATCTAAGCTTCAAAGCAAAAATAACGACTAATATCATCGCAAACCAAAAGTTGGGTATAGCTATTCCAAACTGTGTGGCTCCCATGACTGCTGCATCGCCGGCTTTGCCTCTTTGAGTTGCGGCGTAAATACCGGCAGGAAAAGCGATGAAAGTGGAAATCAATAACGCGTATACAGCTAGAGGTAAGGAAACCCAAATTCTCTCCTTAATCATATCTGAAACTGGGCTGCGATAGGTATAAGATGTTCCGAAATCACCTTTGATCATACCACTGACCCAAGAAAAATACCTTGATAACTTGTCTTGATCTAAGCCCAACTCCGCTCTCAAAGCAGCAATAGTATCTTCTTGTGCATTAATGCCCAGCATGAATGAAGCTGGGTCACCAGGAGCAATTTCTACGACTGAAAAAATAATAATAGAAGCTAGACACAGGCTCACTATCAGTGAAATAGCTCTTTTAAGAATATATCCCAGCATCTTAAATTTTCTAGAAAAGGTCAGAATTTATAAAGTAAGAGGCGGGGAGAACTTTCCCCGCCTTCATAAGTGCTTTTTCCAAACTTAATCTGCCCAACTAACTCCTGTAAGGTCGGTAGCTTGCGTTGGCGCATTCTTCCAAAGGCCTCGAACTTTCGCATTTGCAACAGTGGTGAAAGCTAATTCAAAAAGATATCCATTGACGTAATCATCTGAAATAATGCGCTGTGCTTTTTTCAGCATGCCGCTCCGTTTAGCTGGATCCGTAGTCCCATTCAGTTCGGTCATAAGAGATTGAAATTCTGGGTTATCATACTGAAAATAGTAATCAGGTCTTGCATATATCCCAATATCCATTGGCTCAGTGTGGCTTACTATTGTAAGGCCGTAGTCTTTTCCTCTAAAAACTTGCTCAAGCCACTGTGCCCACTCCAAATTACTAATCTCCGTTTCAATTCCTACAGCACGTAATTGAGAGGCAATTATTTCTCCTCCACGCCTAGCATATGAAGGAGGGGGCAGTTTTAAAGTGGTTGTGAAGCCACCTGAAAGGCCTGCCTCAGCTAGAAGTTTTTTCGAAAGATCTGGGTCATAATTTGAATTACCAGTTAGATCTACATAATCCGGATTATGAGGAGCAAAGTGAGTACCAATTGGAGTGCCGTAACCAAACATAGCACCGTCGATGATGGCTTGACGGTCGATTGCATGAGCAATTGCCTTACGCACTTTGACATTATCTAAAGGGGGCATTTTATTGTTTGTAGACAATATAGTCTCACCTTCCGTTGAACCTTCTAAAACTTGAAACCTTGGATCAGCTTCAAATTGTGGAAGGTTTTCAGGTGCTGGAAAACCAGTGAAAACATCTACATCTTGCGCCATAACAGCTGCAAATGCTGCTGTTGGGTCTGAGATAAATTTAAAAGTAACATTCTCTAAAGTAGGTTTAGCGCCCCAATAGTTTGGATTTCGAGATAGTTCTATTCGATCGCCTTGAACCCAGTTTTTAAAAGTAAAGGCGCCAGTTCCTACTGGGTTATTTTTAATGCCTTCAATACTTTCAGGTGCAACTATCACAGCATCACCCCAGGCCATATTAAACAAAAAGCTTCCATTAGGCTTATCCAATGAAACTTTAACCGTGGTGTTATCTACGACGGCAACATCAGTTATCCCAGAGAATAAAGCTTTTTGAGCATTTGTACTATCTTCAGCTCTGGCTCGATCAAGGGAAAATTTTACGTCGTTTGCATCCATTGAGCTGCCATCATGAAAATTTACTCCAGAGCGAAGTTTAAACGTATAGACCGTACCGTCACCTGAAATATCCCAAGACTCTGCCAAGCCAGCTATTATTGATCCATCAGATGCAAATCGTGTTAAACCTTCAAAAACATTTGAATATAGAACACTGTCAATTGCTCCGGCAGCTGCGCTTGTTGGATCGAGATGAGGTGGTTCTAGTTGCATTGCAACTGTAATATCAGATTGAGCGGAAAGGCTAAGTCCCGCGCTGGCAAATAAAGCGAAAGCGCCAGCTGCAATTATTTTTTTTGATTGAAACATATTTATACTCCCTTTCTAAAGGTCATTTTTATCTGCAGAAAATCGCTTATGTAAAAAATGTGTAAGGGAAGCTTATACTAGGATTGTTATTTTTAAATAAAAAAAGTGAATTAGTAAGTTTTTTGTNATTTTTACGGACTAGAGTTGGATAACTTTTTTANTAATAAAANTATAAATTCAGCTANCTATCTGAATTCTTCANNTTTTATTATCCATCTGTAATTTNNAATATTTTTCTTTGTTTTGAAACGAGAGCCGTGTAGCGTTTTCGGATAACCAATAAAAAATGTAAAAATGGATAAAAANAACTTATGGCGCNTGAGCGCTTCAGAAATAGTTAANGCAACAACTGCTGGTGAGGTGCGTTCTGTTGATGTCGTGACTTCAGTTTTAGACAGAATGCAAAAGGTAAATCCAAAGTTAAATGCTATCGTTTGTGATCTGTCAGATGAAGCTCTTAAAACTGCGGAACTTTTAGATCGAGCTCGGAATAATGGAAAGGAATGCGGACCATTACATGGTGTTCCGGTTACAATAAAAATTAACGTTGACCAGAAAGGTCATTCAACTTCAAACGGTGTTTTTGCTTTAAAAGACTGGATGGCACCTGATGACGCGCCAGTTGTCAAAAACTTAAAAAATGCCGGTGCTATTATTATTGGTCGTACTAATACTCCTGAATTTTCATTCAGAGCTGATACAGATAATGAGCTGTATGGGAGAACGAATAATCCCTGGGGTAACCATGTTTCCGCTGGAGGTTCTTCAGGTGGAGCTGGTGCAGCCGTTATGTCCGGTATGGGAGCCTTAGGTCATGGTAACGATATTGGCGGTTCGCTTAGATTTCCAGCGGCGGCAAATGGTGCCTTTACAATAAAACCAGGCCTTGGTCGTGTACCTGCTTGGAACCCTTCTCAAAATTCGGAAAGGGGAATTTTAGCGCAATCTATGTCGGTTCAAGGGCTTTTGACGCGAGATCCATCTGATTTGGATTTGGCAATGCCAACCCTAATGAAAAATGACCCTGTTGATCCATTTCACGTTCCGTTGCCTTATGACATGGGGGCTCGCAATAATAAATGTAAAGTTGCACTTTCCCGTGAAACTCCAGGTTTTGAAACTCATTCCGAGATTTACAAAGGTTTAGAGTTAGCAGCTGATGCTTTGCGTGATGCAGGTCATGAAGTTGTCGAAGTTGATCCGCCCTTAGTTCTTGAAACTGCCATGGCAGGTTATAGAGCTTTAATGGGGGAGGTAATAGAATTACTAGGTCCTGATATAAGAAAATTGGGATCCTCAGAAATTAATCAAATTTTTGATGAGTACTTCAAACAATTCAAACCATATACTGGAACTGATTTACTGAAGATACTTGCAAAGAGAAGTTATTATGCAAGGNAATGGTCGATTTTTTTGACCAAGTATCCACTAATTCTAAGNCCNTTTTTNCCACAACCNTTTTTTAAGCCTGGAAGAGATTTGGAGGGTCAAGAAGGTGTTCGNGAAGTTCTGGGATCGGCTCTTTGGTCGTATTCGATAAACTTTTTAGGGCTTCCAGCAGGTTGTTTTCCAACTCATCTCGCCCAATTAGAGCAGGGGGCTCAAACAATTAATGTTCAATTAATTGGGCAAAGATGGCGGGAAGATTTAATAGTCCAAAGTATGAAAACAATCCGAAANCGATTAGGAACATTTTCAAATGAACTTTGGTCAATCATGGAAAAAAATAACTAGAAATTNGGGCTGTAAAAATGTCATTCCCGAAATTTAATTTAGAGCGCTTTGAAAACTCTTCTGGAGTCGAAAGAAAAAAACAAAGTGATGAACTTGATAAAATTTGTAGTGAAACAGGTTTTCTAGTCATAGAAGGTCACGGCGTTTCCCAAAGAGCTATTAAAGACCAATGGAATATTGTTTCAAAATTCTTTTCGTCGCCTCTAGAGATAAAAAGGGAAGTCAAAGTTCCCTACAATGGATATCCCTACGGCTGGATTGGACCCGACCAAGAAGCTTTAGCGGCCTCAAAAGGTGAGGTAACTCCACCCGATTTGAAAGAGAGTTTTAATGGTGGCCCATTAAACATTCCTAATAATATAAAAGATTCTGCTGCTTACGAGTTTTGTTATCAACCTACACTTTGGCCTAAAATAGAAGGCTTTAGGGAAATTTGGGAAAGATATTATGCTGAAATGGAGCGCTTAGCTAAACGTATTATGGCGGCATTTGCTGAAGCTTTAGGTTTGGAGAATTCTTATTTTAACAGATTTATAAATAACCCAATTTCAGCTTTACGAGCTCTGCATTATCCTGAAACTAACGATTTTATAATTGATAAGCAGCAAAGAGCAGGCGCTCATACAGATTATGGTTCCCTAACGATATTATTGCCACAGGCTGGAACNTCCGGTTTGCAAATAAAGAAAAAAAATACTTGGGTAGACGTNCCTGCTCTTGAANACTGTTTTGTNATAAACATTGGCGATTTAATGGAACTTTGGACAGCAAAACGTTGGATATCAACTCTTCATAGAGTTGTTGCAAAACCAAACCAGCCTGCACGGAAAAGTCTTGCTTATTTNCATCAGCCCGACTGGGAAGNCACTATCAAACCAATAANTAACTCTTCTTCTGNNGCCGTTGTTTCTGGACNATATCTAATGGAGAAATTTAAAAGTACAAATTTATAGGTTTGATGATCAAACNAGCATTCCACGAGCGGTTACAGGGACTGTTTGTAATATTGTATTGTTTTGAACCATAACTAGTTCGTCAACCATATTAACCGCNACACAAACATGGTTAGGTATCACAGTAACAATGTCACCTACCGAGGGCTTCATTTTGCAATCTTCAAGATCAAGAAACCCATGCTCTTCTGAAAATTTTATTATAGAGGCTTCTGGATACTCGTTTATGTGACCAAATCCTTTTAGCCCTCCAGTATCAGAGGTTAGTGTTTTTGAACCTGCGTCTAATATTCCCCGATTTTCGGTTGCTCTACTGACAACACTTGTAAACACTCGAAAACCACAGTCGGCAAGTTGAGCGAAGCCATCTTGAACCATCATCATATCGTTAAAAATGCATGTTCCTGCTCGATGCTCTGTGGCACCTTCAAGCTTACCAATATTTGCAAAGTTTGGTGTCCCGCCGGTTGATATTATTTTTGCTTTAACTTTTAAATCATCAAGCATTTTGGTAAATGAATTATGAAACATTTGGGTGTCATTCCAACCTTGTAGGGTTGGTTAATAGAGTACTCCGGTAAATTTTAACCACTTATCTTCAATAATTGATTGTACTAAATTTGCAGCCTCTTTGGGATCTTCGACGCCTGCTCTTTTTTGTCCAGTGTCACATTCGATTAGAACATCAAGAGGCCGATTTGCAGCCTCTGCAGCCTTTGAATATTCTTGCAAAGATACATGATTGTCTGCACAGACTTTTAATGGAAGTTTTTTCTGCAAACTGGCTAAACGACCTGATCTGGCGG
>NZGN01000113.1:0-27196 GCA_002691045.1 Marinovum sp. | reverse complement strand
AGCAAGTATAGGTAAAGGAATACTAACTAAAAATCGTAGCAGCGATAAATCCAATCCCATCATTGGAATTTCCCAAATTACCAATCTATAAATGCCAATAAGAGACCATGCCGCAACATATGCAACTAAGGCTCCAATATCTGCACCGGCAATCCAAAGAGCAAACACTATTGGGAAGGAAGTAAAAGGCCCACCAGGGGTAATCACACCAGCTAAAGTTGCCAATATTAAACCAGAAGTACCGGATTTTTCACCTAGAACTTTGTTTATTTTTTCTTGATCAATAAACTGTTGAATTAGGCCGCTTAGTAATAGGCCTCCAGCCAGTGTCGGCAAAATCAAAATGAGTAAATTAAATGAATAGCCAAGTGCAGAAGCAAAGCTATCTGAGCCCTCTGTGAAAAAACAAATAAATCCCGTGAAGCATGCAAAAAAAACAAAAAGGTAATCAGATTTGTTCATCTTAAAAAGATTTCACTGCCTTGGGATAATTTTATGGTTAACATTTTAAGATATAAATTTTTGCTTAAAGCAATAGCCTTTTTTTCAGTTCGTTGTCTTGTTGACAGAGTTTAAATTCTTCTTCGAGTAAACGTCCTTTTGGAGGAGGCAGGATATTAAAGTTTCCAAAATCCTCATCTCCACTTACTTGTGTCACTAATGGTCGGTCGCCAGTGTTTTGTTTCATTGATGCCGAAATATATCTGATGGCAGATCCAATACGCCTATCATTTGTCAAATTTGGTCCGGAACTATGAAATAACAAGCCGTGATGGAAAGAAGCTTGACCAGGATCAAGTTCAGCATAAACAGCTTGATTTTCATCAACCTGGACGGCTATCTCTTGCCCTCGAGATAGCATATTGTTTTCATCAAAAGTATCATTATGCGGAACAAGCCTATTTCTGTGACTACCGGCTATAAACTTCATACATCCCGCTTTTTTTCGAGCCGAAGATACAGCAAACCAGCAGGTGACTTCCTTTATGTCATTTAGTTGCCAGTAGGTAAGATCTTGATGCCATGACACAATCTTTTTTGACTTTGCTTCCTTTATAAATAAAGCCGCACTCCAAACTAAAATATTTTCTCCCAAAATTTCTTTTGCAGCATTGACTAAAAATTTATTTCGCGTCAAAGCATCAAATGAAGGAAGTAGCCTGTTTGGGTATGCTTTTAAAAGTGCAAGGCGGTCATTATCGCCCTTTAGTTCTCTTTCAGCTTTTTCATAATCTAAACGTAATTTTTGTGCTTCAGCTTCTGATATCGCATCCACTGGACAATAAAACCCTTGCTCGGAATAGACCTTACCTAATTTTGATATCTTTTCAGAAGACGATATTTCCAGATTTGTTTTCATATTGTGTCTCCTATATTTCAATGTAACAAAAAATAACTTAGTTCTGATAAAGATAGTTTGTTAAAGTTTCTTTTTTTATTTCAATGGAAAAACCTGAACTTAAAGGTGCTAGATATTTACCTTCTTCTACCCTACACGGGTGTACAAAATGTTCATGTAGATGGTCGACGTATTCTATTCGCTTAGCGTTTTTTTCGCAGGAAATCATTAAATAATCTATCATTGCGATATGTTGAACATATTCGCACAAACCAACGCCACCCGCGTGTGGCCATACTGGTTTGTCATATTTGTGAGCTAGTAGCAGCACTCCAAGAATTTCGTTTAAGCCTCCAATTCTACAGCTATCAATTTGGACTATATCTAGTGCGTTTTCTTGAATAAATTGTTTAAAAATTATTCTGTTTTGACACATTTCACCAGTTGCCACTTTAATTGGTTGAATTGCATCTTTTATTTTTTTGTGACCAGCGATGTCATCAGGACTTGTGGGCTCTTCTATAAAGAAAGGGTCAGCAAACTCTAATTTTTTAATCCATTCTATTGCCTCATCAACCTCCCAGACTTGGTTTGCATCAATCATAATCTTTACATCAGTACCAAGTGCTTTTCTTGCTATCGTTAGTCTTCTTATGTCGTCGTTCAGATCTTTTCCAACTTTAAACTTCAAATGAGAAAAACCAGATTTTTTGGCTTTCAAGCATAGTTCATGCAGCTTTTCATCTGAGTATCCAAGCCAACCAGCTGATGTATTGTAGCATGGATATCCTTCATCCATTAAAATACGTAGTCTATTTTCCTTGTCTGCGGTGGAGCTTTCTAACATTTCCATTGCTTCTTCCGGTTTTAAAGCATCTGTAAGGTACCTGAAATCGATGAGTTTAACTATTTCCTGTGGAGACATTTCATAAACGAGTTGCCAAACAGGTTTATTTTTATACTTACCCCATAAATCCCAAACAGCGTTCACAACTGCCCCTGTAGCAAGGTGAAGTATTCCTTTATCAGGCCCCACCCATCTTAACTGACTATCGCCAGTTAAGTGTCGCCAGAAGCGTCCCATGTTATTAGTGATCCAAAGTAGATCTAATCCAACAATTAGGGGCTCTAGAGCTTTGAATGCAGAAATGCATAATTCATTTCCTCTCCCAATTGTAAAAGTAAGTCCATGCCCTTCGAGCCCTGAATCTGTCTCTAGAATTATATATGCGGCCGAATAATCAGGGTCTGGGTTCATTGCATCGGAGCCATCAAGATGATCTGAGGTAGGAAATCTTAAATCAAAAGTTTTGATGCTCGTGATTTTAGTCATTATAATCCTTTTAAGATTTGACAGAATTGATAGAGGTTGGAATTTTAGTAGAAGGTCCGGCGCTGCTCTCATAAGCAGTTTCAACAAGAGCCATAGTATGCCAAGCATCCTCTACTGATGAAATTAAAGTTTTTTCTTCCCGTGTAACGTTCCTTTGAAATTGTCGCATGCGATATCCAAAACTATCAATGAACCAACTTCCCTCTAATTCAATTTCTTCCCAACCATTCCCAAGATTGATTGCGAGTTTATCTGGTTCACCTTTCGGGTAATTTAAATTAACACCAAGATGTAAATAGGCTGCGCCTTTTGTCCCACAAACTCGCAATTCGCATGCTTGGTATTTGCGCCCATAATTGTGATTATGATTTATTGATACAGCACATCTCAAATCTTCACCATAATCAAGAATAGCTGCCGTCCGTGTATTAGATATTTTAGATGCTGGATGTCCCATTGTTTTGGCGTGAATGCCTTGTGGATTTCCAACAAGAAATCTTATGGCATCAAAGTAATGTATTGAGTGTAACAAAATTTCCACCCTTGGCAGATCCTCTAGAAATTTCCAGAGGCTCCATGGGGTATCTAAGGCTGCCCACATATCGATATCTAAAATTTCACCAATTAATCCCTTGTTAATTATATCCTTCAAAGCAATCATCATTGGAGCAAATCTTAGTTGAAAGTTTACGCATGCGTTTAATGACTTTTGACGACATAAGGTCAAAATATTGGAAGCTTCGCTTAAATTACTACCCATTGGTTTTTGTAAAATTACAGCAGAATTCTCTGGAATTAATTCTAAAACTTTGTGATGAGCCGATGGTGGAATGGCTAGATCAAAAATACAATTTTGAATAGCTGCAGCTTCGGCTGGGTCTTTGAATACACTAATATTAAATTTTTTACCCAAAGCCTTTGCTTTTTCATAATCTGGGTCGAACAGGCCTATAACTGGTAGATTATTTTGTTCATATGCCGGTAGATGAGCATCTGAAACTATTGAGCCTGCTCCAAATATTACTATTGGCACTGGTTGTTTAGGCATTGGCCAACTTTGCTGATAGTTGTTTGGCACTTTTATTTAACCTTTCAATTGACCTTCACATTCCTAAAACTTTTTCCACTTCTTGTCTGTTTGGCATTGAAGGTGCGGTGCCAGCCCGAGTTACCGAAATTGATGCAGTAGCACATCCAAATTCTACCGCTTGTGCAGCAGATTTACCTTCTGACAATGCAACAGCCAAACCTCCATTAAATGCATCACCAGCTCCAGTTGTTTCGACTACATTTCCCACTTTAAATGCTGGGACAAGGCCGTGGCCATGCAAATAAGCGCCTTGTTCACCCATCGTTATGACCGGTGTTTTGACCCCTAAATCAACTAAGAATTTTGCAGCAGTTTCTGCCTCTTTCTCATTTCTTACGGGTAATCCTGTCAGAGCTTCTGTTTCAGTTTCGTTAGGGGTTATAAAATCGCAAAGGCCAAATATTTCTTTTGGAAGATTGGCTGCTGGTGCAGGATTTAAAATAGTAATTTTGTTATTTTTCTTTGCTGCTTTCAAGCCCTCTAAAGCGACGTCAATAGGTTGCTCTAATTGAGTAAGGAAAACATCCGTAGATGATATTATTTCCGAATTATCCTGAATATCTTTCACAGAGATTTCAGAAGCTGCTCCCGGAGCAATAATTATTGCATTATCGCCGGTTGCATCATCAATAAAAATAAAAGCAGCCCCAGTGTAACTATTTTCACTGTATTTAATAGCTCCTTTTACATTTGCATTTTCCCATGTTTGCATTGCCATGCTTCCAAAATCATCATTGGCTAGGCGAGTGATTATTGTTACGTCAGCACCCAAATTTCCAGCGGCCACAGCTTGATTAGAACCTTTACCACCTGGACCTAAAGCAAAAGAGTTCCCTAAAATTGTCTCTCCCATCTTGGGCATCCGTGAGGCTCGATATGCTGTATCAGCAACAAATACACCCAATATAACGATTTTTCCCATGCTATTATTCCTCGTCAGGCCCTATTACGCCTTTTCGAAATGCAAAACAGCCATAAAACCTCCGTTCACCAGTTTGAATGACTGCGTAAGCTTGCTTAGCCCTATCGTAAAAAGAAAATCTCTCAATCGGCAACATTGGGTTAGGACCGCCCACTGCCGATACTTGGCTCTGTACTTCCTCCATAACTGGTAAAATTGTTTCAGGTTCGTCAACAACTTCCATTCTGGCAGCTGCGTCGTTAACAAATGTGTCAATGGGCATTACAGATAATACAGCCTGCACCACATCAGCTGCTGGGGCGTCAATTCTTAGGAGTCTCCCATAAACTGTCTGTCTTGCTACACTATCTGATGGAAAATTTGTATCTGCAATGATGAGATCATCCCCGTGCCCCATTGCTCTCAAAACATGTAAGACGTCAGCATTCAGTAAAGGATTTATACCTTTTAACATTTCTTTCCCCCTAATACTAATTTATCAAGTTAATCGTCATTTAATCTTTCGGATGATTTTGCATCAAATACATGCAAAAAGTTTTTTTCTGCGAAGAGATTTATTTGCTCTCCAACACTAAAGTTGCTTCTCTCTCGGACAACAGAAATTAATTCTTGTTCTCCGCTCCGGACAATTAGGTGCGTTTCTGAGCCTGTTGGTTCGACCACAGAGACCGTGGCCGCAATTCCTTTTTTCCCGGGGATTAATTGTTCAGGGCGGATACCTAGTATAATATCTTGTCCCACAGTTAAGTTTTTAGCTTTGGGTAAAGAAAACTGTCCACCATATATTTTTACGACGAAATTTTTTCCTGACTTTTTTACGGTGCCAGGTATTAAGTTCATAGCGGGAGACCCAATGAAACCGGCAACAAAAATGTTACTTGGTCGATCGTAAAGCTCCAAAGGTGAGCCAATTTGTTCGATAAATCCATTTTGCATTACAACAATTTTATCGGCCATTGTCATAGCTTCAATTTGATCATGGGTAACATAAAGAGTGGTGGATTTTAATCTTTGATGAAGCTCTCTGATTTCCGCCCGCATTTGCACACGGAGTTTAGCATCAAGGTTCGATAGGGGCTCATCAAAAAGAAATACTTGAGGGTCTCTCACAATAGCTCGACCCATAGCTACCCTTTGTCTTTGCCCTCCAGAAAGAGCTCTAGGGTATCTTTTTAAGTAGGGGGTTAGCCCTAAAACTTCAGCTGCTGTGCTAATTTTATCTTTAATTACTTTTTTTTCGAGCTTTCTCATTTTAAGAGAGAAAGCCATATTTGCTTCGACGGTTTTGTGGGGGTAAAGGGCATAATTCTGAAAAACCATTGCAATATCTCGGTCAGATGGAGGTAAGTTGTTTACTATTCTACCTCCGATACTAATCTCTCCAGCTGTAATGCTTTCGAGCCCTGCAACCATTCTTAGAAGAGTAGATTTTCCACAGCCTGATGGTCCGACTAAAACTACAAATTCTCCATCGTTAACTTTTACACTAAGATCATGAATTACTTCGGTTGAGCCATAAACTTTTCTGACGTTAGCGATGCTTACTTCAGCCATCTTAATTTTCCTGACACATGATTTTTAAAAAAGCTTAGCTGATAGAATGACGGCTGTCTACTTCTGTTCATGCTAACATGTTAGTCACTTGACAGAATTAAGTTTCACTGGAATGATTTCATTTAGGGCCGCTTTGTTGAGCAGAATTTACGTGGGGAAGTGTGGGCTCTGTAAATTAAGAATTGAGCGTTTAAGCTTTAAAATCAACTAGTAAAGGGAGGAAAATCGTGAAAGTAGAACTTTACAATCAATATGTTCGATCACAAATGAATCGGCGTAGTGTTTTAAAAGGAGCAGCAAGTGTAGGTGCACTTGCAGCAATGGGTGGCGCTGCTCCAGCCCTGGCTGGGAGTCACAGTGGCGTACGCGCGGAAATTATGAAAATACCCGGCGTTGGTATGGGCTCTCCAGGTGATCCAGAGTGGCAAAAGGTCGGTGAGTTATGCATGGGCCCAGTTAAAGAGCGTGTGGCTGAAGGCGAATTTAAAGGCGTAGAGCTGACCTTCATGGGTTTGAATAATCAGAACTTACACAACTTTTTATTCCGTGGGTTTTTGAAGCCTTGGGAAGCTTACACTGGTGCTAAAATTAACTGGATTGACCTTGCTCAAGCTGATTATAACCCGAGACTTCAGCAGTCTATTGCGACAAAAACTGTTGATTTTGATATCATTGAAATGGGGGCTCCATTCGAAGGTGATACTGCGGGCCAAGGCCTTCTCAATGAAATGCCTGACTGGGTAAAAGATCAAATAGAGTATGATGATTTGGTTGGATACCTTCAACCTCCAGTTGGAACTTGGGATGGTAAGGCCTATCGAATTAATATCGATGGAGATTGTCATACATTTTGCTATCGAACTGATTATTTTGGCCCAGGTTCAATTAGTGGTCGCGATAATCCACCAAAAACTTGGCAAGAAGTTAACCAAATCTCTAAGGACTTAGTTGGTAAAATTGATCCATTGACTGGACTTCCAGCTCATGGGTTTTTAGATCCGCTAAAAGGCTGGGGCGGTTTTGGAATGTACTTTTTGACTGATAGGGCTGGTCCTTATGTCAAGCATCCTGACGATCCTGCCTTTCTATTTGATATCGATACTATGAAGCCAAGGATTAACAATCCGGGATGGGTTCAAGCGATTCAAGATGTTATGGACTTGATTGCAATTGAAGGAGCGTATCCTGCTGATCAAATAAATGCAGACCCTGGTACAACAGGCTTTCAGCAGTTTTTAGCAGGCACCGGGTCTATGCTGACATGGTGGGGTGATATCGGGTCTAACGCGAGAACCTCTGATACGTCTGTTATAGGTGATGTGGTCGGCTTTAGTGCTATACCGGGCTCTGATCGCGTTTATAACCATAATAAAGGTGCTTGGGAGAATACATACAATGAAGCTCCCAATAACGCGTATCTTGGTTGGGGCGTTTACGTAACAAACCGCGTAGAGGGCGATGCCAAGAAAAGAAAGGCCGCATGGTCGGCAGCAGCTCATATTGGGGGAAAAGATATTTCTCTTTGGACTTCTGCTTATCCTTCGGGTTTCCAACCATACAGAAATTCTCACTTTAACTACGATGAGTGGGAAGCAGCTGGTTATGACCGTGCGTTTGTGGAAGACTATTTAGGATCAAACCTTGATACATATAATCATCCAAACTCGCTTAATGAACCGCGTATACCTGGCATCTTTCAGTATTATTCTGTAGCTGAAGATGAACTGGCCAAAGGCTTTGCTGGTCAATACGGCTCAGCCCAGGAAACGGCTGACGCCATTGCCGTTGCGTGGGAAAAGATTACTGACCAAATTGGACGAGATAGTCAGATCAAACTATACAAAGCTTCCATGGGACTTTAATAGTCAGAGTGGATATTGGGCCGGCGAAATTTGCCGGCCCAACGAAAATCACATAAGATTAAAATTAGGTTCGCATAACTGTGAGTAGTACTGAAACCGATTATCTTCATATAGTAACGCAAGACAGAATTTCGCCCCGGCGACGTGATCTTGGTCGAGTGATGATCTGGGGTTCTGCGGCCATATTATTTGTATTGATTGTGATCCAAAGCCTCGACCAGTTTAGCTCTCTGGACTTTGGCTTTACGACATGGCGACCAACTCTCTATGCCTACTTTTTTTGGGCAACGTGTCTTTGCTGGGCTCAGGTGATCCTTCATGGAGAACAAGGCAAGCGGCGCCTTTTTATATTGCCAGCAGTTCTTTTTGTTATTTCAATGGTAATCTTTCCACTTATTTTTGCTTTAGGAATAGCCTTTTCAAGTTGGAATTTATCGTCTCCTGATGGTCGCCAATTCAATGGTTTCGATAATGCCAGAGAGATGTGGACAGATCCATTTTATTGGAATGCATTAAAAAACATGGTTTGGTATATTTTGGCCATAATACCAGAATATATTATTGCATTTTGTCTCGCTGTCTTGCTTAACGCCCAAATAAAAGCGAGAAAGTTTTTCAGAGTGGCGTTTTTAATGCCTTTAATGTTGTCTCCTGTAGCAGTCAGCTGGATGATTGGTAAGTCGATGTTGGAAATAAGGTTTGGTCCTATTTCTCGTTTGGCTCGAACGTTGGGATGGGACAATCCTTCTTTTTTTGGGTCTGACGAAATAGCACGATTTATGATTATGGTAATGGACGCATGGACATTCATTCCATTTATGATGATCATGATTTTAGCTGGCTTGCAGGCTATTCCGAAAGAACTTCATGAGGCAGCTGAAGTGGATGGAGCGCCACCATGGAAAAAGTTTTGGGAAATTACTTTCCCGTTGATGTTGCCGGTATCAATTACAGCCATTCTGATACGAATTATTTTCAAATTAAAGCTAGCTGATATAATAATAAATGTAACTTCAGGCGGCCCTGGTGGAGCGACGGATAGTGTTACTAGCTTTATTTACAGAGAATATAGAGATCGAAGTAACGTAGGTTATGGCACATTTTTAGCCATAGTCTATCTAGTATTAATCGTAATTTTTATGACGTTTCTGATTAAAATGGCGGAACGTTGGTCGAAGCCAAGGTATTAAAATGTCTAAGCAAATCTTCTTCGATAGTAAAAACGATCTCTCATTCAAACCTAAACAATTTTTAGGAAAAACAGTTATTTATCTAATACTTATATTTTGGGCCATCATTTGTTTATTTCCCATTTATTGGACTGTCACAACAACCTTTAAAGCTGCTCCCGATGTGATGAAGGGTAACTTGGTGCCTTGGTGGGATTTTAAACCTAAGTGGCTTGGACTTAAGTCTTTGGGATTGTCACCAGATAGAATATTTGTTGAGAGTACAGTCAGAGAAGAGTTTTTAAAGCGGTTTTGGAACTCTATGTTCGCAGCGGTTGGTTCATCAACCTTGGCTGTTCTTTTAGGAAGTTGTACGGCCTATGGTTTAAGTCGATTTAAATATCGATTTGGTTTTATGCGTAACTCAGATATTTCATTTTTCTTCTTATCTCAACTAATTCTTCCGCCAGTTGTTTTAGCATTACCATTTTTGGTTTTATATAAGGAACTGGCATTATTAGACACAAGAGTTGGGCTTATTGCTCTTTATACACTAACGGTTCTGCCTATTGTAATTTGGATAATGAAAGACCAATTCAGTTCAATACCCACTGAATTGGAGGAGGCGGCTCTTGTTGATGGTTTGTCAATTTGGGGAGCGTTTTTAACGATAATAATGCCGATTGCTCTTCCAGGTATGGTCGCGGCTTTTATCATATCCCTGGTTTTAACTTGGAACGAGTATTTTTTTGCTGCACTTTTAACGTCATCTCATGCAAAAACATTACCCGTTATGGTTGCTAGCCAGACAGGTTCACAGGGTATTTCCTGGTGGTCAATGGCCGCCCTGTCATTAGCAGCTATTCTACCACTAATTATAATAGCTATCATTCTTGAACGCTATATCATCAAAGGAATGGCTGCTGGTGCGGTAAAATAAATTTTTCTAATTCAATAGGAAATATTCTGGATGATCTTTTTCCAAGGGTGCAACATACGTCATTAACTTCCCTAGATGCTCTCTCAATACACGCTCTGAAAGATTTACATCTTTTTTTTCTAATGCGGTGAAGATTTTTTGATGCTCAACAAAAGTTGCATCAACCCTTCCAGGCACTGGCAATAGCAAGCGTCTTACTCGATTGACATTCATCCATGCAGTATCTGATAAACGGGACAGTTTTTTGAAACCTGTTGCATCCAATATAATTGAATGGAATTGACTATCGAGGTTATAAAAACCTTGTATGTCTTGATCATCTATATAGGCTTTTTGTAATCTTAGATTACGACGAAGTTCGACTAAATTTTGTTTTGTTATTGAATTCGCCAATTCCTTTATCGCTGCAACTTCTAAAGCTTCCCGAATGAAGGCTCCTTCTTTTAATTCGTCAATTGAAAAACGAGCAACATAAGTTCCAGCTTGTGGCACCACCTCAACCAAGCCATCTTGCACCAACAAAGCAATGGCTTCTGTTAAAGGTGTTCTGGATATACCAAAGGTTTTACAAAGTTCACTTTTTTTAAGTAATTGACCAGGTTCAAAATCGAGCTCTATGATAGCTTTTTGCAAAGCTACATATGCTTTATGTTTTAATGAAGCAGGCTCTACCTTGTCAAAATTTAAAGTTGGTTTATGCGGATTAATCATTCATCAATAGTCAGTTGCGAAATCTCTGACATGTTAGCATGCCAATATTTATTTCGCAAATTTTCCCATTTGGTAAATTAATCACAAGCGCTAATGCGGGGAAAATGGATGCCAGAAAACCCTTTAAAGTAGTCTAAATCTTTTTCATCAAATGTTTACTTACTTCATATAAAGACTTAAAAATCTCATAATTGCGATCGTGAACTTGATAGACTTCAGCAATTATTTTTTTCTTAGTAGGGTTCCAGTTTTCAATCATTTCTCGCTTAACAAAACCCATTGAAAAGGCAGCTAAAAAGGCATTTCCATAACTAGCACCGATAGTATTTTCACGTACAATCTGATCGATACCCGTTATATCAGAAGTAGATTGAAGCCACAGATCGTTTTTAGTGCCGCCACCAACTGCATATAGATTATTGGTTTGTGTGCCAGCATCCTCAAATGTTTCAATAACATGGCGCGTCCCGTGAGCAATTCCTTCTATCAGACTTCGGTATACATCCCCGCGTACATGATCTAGCCTCAAACCAAAGATTGTTCCTTTGGCATTGGGGTCATGTATTGGCGTTCTCTCGCCTGAAAAATATGGAAGAAATACTATACCATTTGCACCTGGTTGTGATGTGTTTGCTTCTTTAGTCAATTCGGCAAAGCTAGAATTTAAATCTAATTCTTTTCCAAATTGTTCTCTAAACCAATGCGTAAGTGTTCCACTTGTAGCTAAACCGGCCATAGATGCATGCTCACCTTTGAATAGCCAAGGGGCATACCAGAGCCGCGGATCACTATTCTGTTCACGCGTGAGTGAAATCATAAAAATAGTTGACCCATACATACACATTGTATCACCTTCATTGGTGAGACCAATAGATATAGCCTCGGCTGCAGCGTCTATTGTTCCAGTAGTAACAGGTATCCCTTCTGGCAGCCCTGTTTCAGACGCTGCCTTTTCCGTTATTGTACCAACGAGTTCTGTGGACCATTTTAGTGTAGGTAAATAGTCAATTGAAATAATATCTTTTGTAAGCTCATCACTCCAGTTTTGAGTATGGATGTTATAAAGGGGTGAAAAATTAGCGGCAGTGTAGTGATCAATTACAAAATTTTCAGTGAGTTTATGTATAATGAAACTTGTTGACGTCAAAATTTTTGCTGTTTTCTTGAAAATTTCGGGTTTGTTTCTTTTCAGCCATAGTATTTTGGGTCCAACTGATTGAGAAGTTAATGAGTTACCACACATTGCCAAAATTTTATCTTCACCGATATTACTGTTTAATATCTCAATTTCTTCGTGAGATCTTGTATCTACACCATATAAGACGCCGTTCATAAGAGGGTTGCCACTCTGATCGACAGGTAACATGCACGGTCCTATTGCGCTGCAAGCGACACATTCAATGTCTTTAGCATTAACACCACTAGTTTTAATAATATTGTTGGTTACCTCACAAAAATCTCCCCACCAGTCTTCATTGGGTCGATGTTCCGCCCAGCCGGGTTGTGGGACCAACATTTTATGAGCTTTATGAGCCTGAGCCTCTACTTTGCCTAACTCATTTACTAGAACTCCTTTTGTTTCAAATGTACCAATATCGACGCCAACCGTATATCTCATGTTTGCACCTAATCTCGAATTAAATTGATATCTTTTGGAATAGAGTTGAGGGCAGATGTCAGAAGTTTTGTTAACCCAACAAGATCTTTTAAATCACACATTTCTTGGGCGGTATGACTATACCTTATTGGAAACCCAACATCTAATGACGCTACGCCGTCTTCTACTAGTTGGACGTAGGAGAGGTCAGTTAGAGCTCCAATGTGAGCACTTTTCTGTAAGTTGATATTTTCTTTTGAAGCCGCCTGTTCAAAGTGTTTAACTAAGACTGGATGAGGGATAACACCATTTAATGTTCCTCTTCCATGGAAGGAAAACATACTTATTCCTGGGCCCTCACCAAGTTTGATTTCTCCAAAATCTCGCATGTCTGGTGTGTCGCTTGCCAGTAACAAATCTATCTGAATCGCAATCTCTGGTTTGATTTTTTGGGCCACAGGAAGTGCTCCTCGTAGGTTAAATTCCTCCTGTACTGTAAACACTATATTTATCTCAGGGCCGGCGGTTCTTGAATTTATTTGTCTTGCGACTTCCAAAAGAACCGCACAGCCGGCTCTGTCATCAACACTCGTCCCTACAATTTTTTCATCGCCTATAATTTCAGCGGATGGTTTGTATACAATTGGGCTTCCTATATCTATTCCACTAGTACGGACTTCACTTGCTGTGCGCAGTCCTAAATCTATGTAAAGGTCCTTATAGCTGGGCAGTTTATATTTTTCATCAGGTTGCGTTGCGTGATGGCTTTTTGTCCCGATTATTCCTGACAGTTCTTTGCCGTTTTTTGTGACTACTGAAATACTTTGTCCTAGAAGTATTTTTTCTGGAACACCACCNACACGTTCAAATCTCANATATCCATNATCTTCAATTTTACGAACTACTAANCCTAACTGATCCATATGCGTGAAAAGCATTACNCGGGGGCTTGTTCCTGGAAAGGTGATNGTTAAATTACCCAATTTATCGAAAGTTGGTGTNANACCAATTTTTTTGACCGCNTNTTTTATATAATCTCTGACCNTATCNTCGTGACCAGAAAGCCCCGGTATTTTCATTAANTTAAGCGTATCGTCTCGCAATCTTTCAATCATAGCTGAGACCTTATTTTTTTTACACGGTTCATAAAATCTTGTGCACGATCTGGATCAACGGACTGCCATGTATCGCCTGAATATTTTAATGCGGACCCAACAATACAACCATCAGCAATTTTGAAAATTTCTTCTACAGTTTCGTGTTTTACGCCTGTGTTGGCTAAAACTGGTAAATTGGGTACATCGTTTTTTACTGTTTTGAGGTCTGAAATATCTGCAGCTTCGCCAGTAATTTGACCGCTGACCAAAATAGCATCTGGTATTGATGAAAAAGCAACACTTTTTGCCCGGTCAGCTAAAGATCGTTGATCAAGAGAGTAGGCAAACTCTGCGGATACGTTGAAAAGCATTAGCATATCTTCTCTATTTAAGCGATCTCTGTAGCGCATGGCTTTTCCAGCATCTGCAGTCCAATTCCCCATATCGGATGCATAAGAGCCAGAAAAGATTTCTCTAACAAAAGTTGCGCCAGTAGCTGCCCCAAGTGCGATAGTGGCCATGGGATCCCATAGCATATTCACGCCAAAAGGAACAGTTATCTCAGATCTTAATTGCCCAATAATATAGGCAGCAGCAGATGTAGATGCTGTGTCTACTGTCAATTCATAAGGTCTATCGTTTTCATTTCCAAACATAACCGCATCAACATTTGCATTTTGAAGTGCGTGGAGATCTGACCTGGCGCTCTCTATCAGGCCATTAATACCGGTTTTTATATCGTACAATGGTGAGCCAGGTAATGCACCCAAGTGTACCATTGCAATAACAGGTTTTCTAGTCGTAAAAACTTTATTGAAACGATTTTTCAATAGACAATCCTCCCTTGAGGCATGTTATGCTTTCCAGATCTAAACTACCAAGCAAATTTTTGTTAATTATTAATCAATTTCAAAGCAAAAGGACAGAATAATGCTTAAGCGCCGTATTTTTCAAAAGGGCAAAACCAAAGATTTATCATTAACTGAAATAGGTTTTGGCACAGCTCCCCTTGGCAATCTATACAAAGCAATTTCCGATAGTGATGCCTCTTCTACTCTTGAAGCAGCATGGGACTTAGGTGTTAGGTATTATGATACAGCCCCTTTATATGGGCTTGGTTTGAGTGAAACTCGTTTGAATCGCTTTCTCAGAACTAAGCCGAGGAACGAGTATGTGCTTTCTACTAAAGTTGGGCGACTTATGGAGCCGTGCAGTGAAGCCGTGCGTACCGGTCATGGTAAGTGGTTTGACGTGCCTTTACGTCGAGAAGTGTATGACTACAGTTATGATGGTGTAATGAAATCAATAGAGTTTTCATATGAACGACTTGGCGTAAATAAAATAGATATAGCCTACGTTCATGATTTATGTATTTTTACGCATGGATCAAAACAAGCTTCTGATGAAAGAATACGTCAATTTTTTGATGATGGAGGCTACAAAGCAATGATCAACCTAAGAGAACAAGGTGTTATCAAAGCAATTGGCGGTGGAATAAATGAATGGGAGGTTTGCGAAAACCTTGCCCAAAAAGGCGACTTCGATATATTTCTTTTGGCAGGTCGTTATACTTTGCTCGAGCAAGATGCTTTAGATAGTTTTCTCCCATTGTGTCAAAAGCGGGGAATAAAAATTGTAACGGGCGGTCCTTATAACTCGGGGATATTAGCTTCGGGCGCAGTCGAGGGGGCATTTTATAATTATGATCCAGCGCCTGAAAAAATAATGAGTAAAGTGAGATTAATTGAGCAAGTTTGTAAAGCGCACAATGTATCTCTAAAAGCGGCAGCTCTACAGTTTCCATTGCTTCATCCAACTCATTTGAGTGTTATTCCTGGAGCTCAAACAAAAACTGAACTGGAAGAAAACATTAAAGTGTATTCAGAAGTAATTTCAAACTCTCTTTGGTCAGACTTAAAGTCAGAAGGTTTGCTTAGATCTGATGCCCCGGTTGATTGAATGAACAGTCATTGATAATTTTATAAATTGTTTTCCATAAAATCGATTACTGTTCTTTGATTAATGCCTGCTCTTTCTTCTTCGGCTCTGGAAATAAAGAGAGCAGCTGCAGCTTGAGCATATACTAGGGCATTTTCCATAGTTTCACCAATCAGATATCTTGCTGCTAGTGCACCGATAAACATATCGCCCGCTCCGTGCGAAGAAATAGAATTAACGCTAAAAGCGGGAATTTTTCTTATTTTCCCGTTAGGTTTAATTAACTCTAAACCCTCATGCCCCAGTGTTTTTATTATCGTTAAATTCTTATGAGTTTTTTTGCTCTTGATAAATTTATAAAACTCAGCTTCGACCCGATTAACGATACAAATATCAACCAACGAGAAGAATGCACTATTAATTTTTTTTGCTGGCGCTGCATTAAGCCAAACTTTGCATCCGGCAGCTTTAGCTTTTTTTGCAATTTCTAAATTTACTGTCTCACTAATTTCATTTTGCAATAATAATACCCCAGTATTTTCGGGTATTTTGATTAATGTTTCATCAATATAGGTGTTCTCTCCCGATACAACAGCAGCACCATACTCACCAGATGCTTCAACTATTGCCACACTCATACCACTTGCTCCTGGCCCAACCTGTAAAGCACTAAAATTGACAGAAGATCTTTCTAACTGTTTAGTTAAAAGCTCGGCGAAGCTATCAGACCCCACTCGTCCCGCAAAGAATGTCGATGCACCATTTCGGTCTGCAGCTAGTGCTTGATTGCCCCCTTTGCCTCCAAAAACATACTTTACAGCACTTCCAATAATTGTTTCATCTTTTTTTGGAATTCTTGGACTTTTTACCACAACATCTAAGTGAAGAGATCCAACCACAAATAAATTTTTCATTTGAACAGACTACTTCGAATTACTTTCTGCGCTAAGATTGGATTTTGTGTTTCTCTAGCTTTCCTAATTGCATCTGACTTATGCAATTCTTTGGCAATATTAATCAATTTTTTGGTAATAGCTATATTTTCCTTACTTTCTTCAATGGGGTCCAAGCCTGAATGGTCAGGAAAAGTATCAAAATATATTGCACCCTTATAATCACATTCAAAAAGAGTAACTAAAAGTTCAAGAGTCTGAATTGGGTGAACTGAGCCAACCATTAGCCCATTGTCCCATTTCCCATATCCGTCATTTAAATGAACACCTAAAAGTTTTGATTTTTTATTTATTAAACTGGCGGCAAAAGCAGGCATTTCATCTGCATATAAAACGTGGGCAAAATCGAGCGTAACTCCAGTATTAGGTCTATTTATTTCTCCAAGTGCGAGCAGTGTCGTGGAAACATCCGGCATAAGTGAAAACGCTCTTGGTTCATTCGGTTTATATTCTATGGAAAGGTTAATTGAACGATTATGGTCAGCAAGCTCCTGCATAGCTGAAATTGTGTGGTCCCACATTTTTGAAAAATCTGCTTGGAAGGAATAATCTAGACCATCTTGACCCATCCAAAGTGTCATAGTCTCACAGCCTAA
This sequence comes from Marinovum sp., assembly GCA_002691045.1. GTDB lineage: Bacteria > Pseudomonadota > Alphaproteobacteria > Rhodobacterales > Rhodobacteraceae > Salinivivens. The sequence continues at coordinate 10,095 of NZGN01000113.1, read as the reverse complement.
TGATGCAGCACAGTCAATTCCCCGTTTTGTTTCGTCGAGGGCTAATTCCCGAATGGCTTTTTCTGGATTTGTAAAAGCGCCCAATTTAAATTTGGGAGATGTATAATATCGCATAGCCAATCCGTTAATTTTGATACTGGATTCATTTGAGAAACGTTTAAGTGTTTTAATTTCGAGATTAGATAAGTGATCAGGAAAATTGAGATCTGCGCAATTCAGCCCTGCTTTATTGGCTCGTGTTAATAACGCCAAGGTTAAGTGACCTGTCTTTTCGATCTCAGTTTTTTTGAGCCCCAATTTAAACGAATTGAGACGAGCACCAAATTCAGTATTTTCCATCTTTAAACCTTTAGTCTAAGATTTACACTTATTTAAAAAATTATATCAAAATTAACTAGCCCAGTGTAAATTTATTTTAAGACTTAAATTGTTAACAACAGAAATGTGTAAATTATGCTTTTCGATACTCATCTCCATCTCATTTATCCTAACAAAATTGCATATCCTTGGCTGAGTGATGTTCCCGCTCTAAACAGTGCACACAGTTATGAAGATTATGAAATTCAAGCCAACAGATTGGGAATAGAGGCATGCCTTCATATGGAAGTAGATGTTTTGGAAAACGACATAAAAAATGAAACGGCATTGTTAGAGGATCTATCTAGTCAAACTAATAGTAAGATAAAGGGAATAATCTCAGCCTCTAGACCAGAGCATCATGAATTTAATGAATTTTTAATGTGGGCATCGCAAACCTCTCTAATTAAAGGCTTTAGGAGAGTTCTTCATGTTGTTCCTGATGATGTCAGTCAAAATTCTCTTTTTAGAGAGAATATCAAACTTTTGAGTGACTATGACTTTACGTTCGACATATGTGCTCGAGCTGATCAATTACCTATTGTTATTGAATTGATAGATTCTTGTCCCAATGTACAATTTATTTTAGATCATTGCGGAGTGCCTGATATAAAAAATGGTTTTTATTCACCTTGGGCCAAACAAATGAAAGACGTTGCAAAGCGTCCTAATGTGATTGCTAAAATTTCAGGAGTTATAGCTTACGGTGATGCTGATAGATGGGCTCTCTTAGATATTAAACCATATTTTGATCATACTGTTGATGTTTTTGGAGTCGATAGGATCATTTGGGGAAGTGATAGCCCTGTCTGTAACCTGGGCGGAGATTTGGCAACTTGGGTTGCATTAACACACAACCTGACTGCTGAGTGGTCAAAATATGAAAGAAACTGTTTTTATAAAGAAAATGCTAAAAAGCTTTGGGCGATAGAGGGTATTTAAGTCCTATGGAGAAATTTTTTGGTGAAATAGAGGGTTGTGGTTTTGAAATATTAGATAGAGAATTTGAAAGCTGTTTGACAGGTCATGGTCGAGTAGAAAGGCTTTGGACAGGTGCTCGTTGGGTTGAAGGTCCCGTATGGTTTCCAGCTGGTAGATTTCTTTTATTTTCTGACATACCAAATAACAGAATTCTTAGATGGGATGAAACAAATGGCAGTGTTTCTGACTTTAGAAATCCTTCTAACTTCTCAAATGGGAATACAAGAGATCTTCAAGGAAGATTAATTACCTGTGAGCATCTATCAAGAACAGTTACCCGCACCGAACATTCAGGGGATGTAACAACACTTGCCAGTCACTATAAAAATAAGAAATTAAATTCTCCCAATGATGTCGTTGTAAAAAGTGATGGGTCTATTTGGTTTACGGATCCTGATTATGGTATAATGAGTGATTACGAGGGCCGCGCATCACCATCAGAGCAGTCTTCTTGCAACGTTTACAGAATTGATCAAGAAACAGGAGCTTTAGATTTAATAACCTATAAACTAATTAAGCCCAATGGCCTCTGCTTTAACAAAAGTGAAACCAAACTCTATGTTTCTGATACTGGTGGGTCACATGTTGAGGGAGGTCCTCGAAATATTTACAGTTTTGATCTTAATGGGAAACAAATTCCATCTCAAACTCCAGAGTTCTTTGCGGAGTGTTCAAATGGTCTTTTTGATGGTTTTAGAATTGATAATGATGATAGAATTTGGTCTTCAGCAGCTGATGGTGTGCACTGTTATAATTCAAAAGGTTGTCTTATAGGGAAAATAAAAATACCTGAGATGGTGTCCAATGTATGTTTTGGAGGTGCTAGACTAAACCGAATATTTATTACTGGAACAACTTCTCTTTACTCCTGCTTTCTGGCTGTTAATGGAATTAAATGATGACGAGCTCCTCGATAATTTTTGAGCTGTTTAGTGGCAGGCTTTCCCGAGCGCTTTAAGACGCCAATAGTTATACGGAAGCGGTGTTACAAACCCTGCGAATAACATAAAAGGGAGAACCCATAATTTTATAACTGCGCCACCAGTTAAAAGTACGTCAGTTATATTCATGGCTAATTCCATGGAAACCATTGAAATTAGAGACATGCCAATTGCAGTTTTAAAGGCTTGTCGAAGTTCCATTTGCTTACTCAAAATGAAAGTCTCAAGTATGATTGATGTAATAATCCCATTTACTATTGCTAGAGACATTATTAGCCACACTGGCCAATCAATTCCCATTAATTGAAAATATAGTATGGTTCCGATATCACCAATTGCACAACCTAAAAGGCACCATCCAGTATTTTTGGACGAGCGAATCCAAGTGTGCTTACATCTCCAGTTAATTTTAAGTTCGCTAGCTAAGTATGCCAAGTTGACCTCATTTTTATTCTATATAAACTCTCCAGGCGGTGGAGAGTAAAGGGTTTATTTTGAATATAGGTAAGGCAGCAAAATTATCAAATTTAACAGTGAAAACCGTTCGTTATTATGCTGATATTGGACTGGTTAGCCCAGTAAAAAATAATAACACTGGGTATAGAGATTTTTCAGAGGATGATGTGGCTCGTCTGCAATTTATTTCAAAAGCAAGGAAATTTAATTTTAGTATTCAAGAATGTGAAGAGTTACTTTCTTTGTACTCAAATAAGAATAGATCAAGTAAAGAAGTAAAAGCTCTTACACTGGAAAAAATTTCTGAAATAGATGCCAAACTACTTGAGCTTAAAGATCTAAAAAATCAGCTAAGTTTTTTAGCAAACAATTGTAAAGGAAATGACAGGCCAGATTGCCCAATTTTAGATGTATTATCTGAAAGCTAAGAAAGTACCTCTCGGAAATTAAATTTTTTTATTTGCTTAGAATTTTAATAATCTGCTCTAAACTTAGAATATGTTTAGCGGCACCTATTTCAATGGCAGCTTTGGGCATACCGTAAACTTCAGAGCTTTCTTCGTTCTGCGTTATCGTAAAGGCCCCAGAATTTTTAAGTAAATTTAAGCCTTCTGCCCCATCAGAACCCATTCCAGTAAGCAAAACTGCTAATATCTTTGTATCGTAGATTTTTGCTGCTGATTTGAAAAGAACATCTACGCTTGGACAATGGCCATTAATTTTTAACTTATTTCCTTTACTTAAAAAATAATCTGATCCAGTTTTGCTAATTTCCATATGGTTTGATCCAGCAGCAATGTATACTGAGTTTGGGCTTACTTTTTGATGCTCAACAAATCTAATTACTTTAAGTGGTGTAATTCGTTTTAGCCGTTCACAGTAACGTTCCACAAATTCAGGTTGCATATGCAGAACAATCAATATTGGTGGCATATCAGTCTTAAGTTGACCAATAATTTGTTTAACGGCTTCAGGCCCACCAGTCGAAGCTCCTAACAATATCAAATCAAATTCGTTGGGGAGAGTAAATTCCTTTAAATTAATCAAGCCATCTGAATGGCTACTGGCTAGAGATTTAACAAGTTCTGAGAGCTGTTTTCTAAAAAATTCTCTTGCATTAGATTTATTGATCTCTTGAAAAATGATACGCTCGTCTTGTTCATTAATCAGTTGTTTTATCTCATTAAAATTATTCGCTGAGTGGAAGATTATTATTTTTTTTGTTTCATTATTGTTTAAAAAATCTTTTAGCTCTTTTAAGTTTTCAAAGTTTTTTGAAGTATCGATTAAACAAAAATCTATTTTAAAATTATCCAATCTCTTACTTTTTATAGAAGATGCCACTTTGCACTTAGGAAAGCACTCTTCAGCAAAAAACTCATGGGCGTAGCTGCGAGTTATGGCTTCGTTCGATATAAAGGCTATTGAATAAATTGACATATTTAAAGTCTATCTAAATTCTTTTCCTGTAGATCCCATTACCTAGTTGTTCTAGGTCGTAGTCCCTAGTTGTGAAAACTTCTGCGTCACCTAAAAATATGTACCCACCGTTTTCAAGTGATCTTAATATCTTATTTTCTGCCGCCATTCTGCTTTTTTGATTTAGGTAAATTAGAACGTTACGACAAAAGATAATGTGAAATCTATTTTTAAATGGAAAAGTTTTTGAATTCAAATTCAGCTGTTGAAAATTAGCTTCTTTTCGTATTTCTTCCGTAAAACAAAGCTTTCCGTTTTGTAATGCTTCAGTGAAACCTAAGATCCGTTCAAGACTAAGTTTATCTATCTTTTTTGTTTTATAAATCGCTTTTGAAGCGATACTAAGAGATTTCTTTGAAATATCAGTCGCCAGAACTCCACAAGTAATATTCCAGTATTCCTCTCCAAAATATTCCATTAAAGAAACTAGAATCGAATAAGCTTCCTCACCAGTGGAACAGCCAGCACTCCAGATCCTAAGATCTATATGATTTCCTTCATTTACGTGCTCAACGCATTTGGGGATTACCTCATTTTTTAAAACTTCAAATTGCCGATTATTTCTAAAGAAACTAGTGTGTGGAATTAGGAAAATGTCTAGCAGACTTAATATTTTTTCATTCTGAAAATCATATTGGAAACCATTTAGAAACTCTTCTAAATTACTAATTCTATGTGTTTTTTTAAACTTATTAAGTTCCGAAAGTGCAATTGGTTTTAGATCTTCTGAAATATCAAGACCAAAGAATTTATTTGTGAAGTCTACAAGTGCACGAGTTTCTTCTACTTCTAGCATTTATTATTTAGACTCTAAAGTCCAGGTGCCATCCCAATCTTCAGGTGGAGTTTTATCCAAAATTTTACATCGGGATATATAAACATCTGAAGGAGTTGAAGGGTTCCCCCGGTCAATTTCTAAAGGTTTTGCTTTTTGAAAATGTTTTAATCCCACGCTAAATTTGCCTTTGGTGTAGGCGTCAAATCCTTTTTCAAAATGCGTTATTAAGTCTTTTTCCTCCTGAGAGGTACTCTCTAATTCATTTATAATTTCATAAACAGCAACGGGTGTTTCTTTCCCATAAACTTTTATGCGATCAATAATTCTAAGGCTAAAATTATCATGAGCATCTTTAGCTACACTATCGCTGACTAAATTATCAATGAAGTATTGCGAACATGCTGTCTCTAACCGTGCAGCAATATTTACAGCGTCGCCTATCATAGTAAGGTCTACTCTAGCTTTAGCCGCACCTATATCACAAAGAATTACGTCTCCTGAATTAAGCCCCATTCTGACCTTCAATGGATCCTCTTTCATTATCGGGTCGCTTTCATTTAATTCTTTTATGGCTTTTTGTATCTCCAGTATCGACAGCAGACATTTGTCATGATTTTGGTTTTCACCCTCATCAAACCAAAATGACATACAGGCATCTCCCATAAACTTGTCTATATCACCGTCGTTTTTTGTAATAATCTCAGTTATACTTTCAAACATATTATTTATCTGTGAAACAATCTCTTCTGGAGCATATCTCTCGCAACGACCGGTGAATTGCGCGATATCGAGAAAGAAAACTATAGCTTGTCTTTTTTCGGCGCGAGAGGGTAGCGACAACTCACTTAATACAGATTTTTCTAGGGCAGATTGGAACGACGCTTTTGAAACATATCGTTGAAACTGATCTCGCTCTCGTTCGGTTCTTATTTCAGCTACTGTTCGCTCTACTACTGCTGCCAGTGCTTCTGCTGTTGGAGGCGTTGCGACAGTATCTTTCGCTCCAGCATTTAATGCCATTCTTCTATCACCCTCATTATCTTGATCAACAAGACCGATAAAAGCTAGATCTGAGTTTGTATGTTCGGATTTGCAAATTTTATCTACATCAATGATTGACCCATCTTTTAGTGATGTTGAAGAAATAATTAAGTCACTAGAAAACTTTTTTAATAGTCTTTGTGCATCACTTATTCCTGTGCAAGTTCTGGTCGAAAAACCTTGTTTGTTTAAATAGTTTGATATGTTTTCTGCCTGATATTCATCTTCATCAATGATAAGAATTTTTTCGCGAAGAACAGACTGTAGAGCGAAAGAGCGATTTATTCTTTCTAGCAAGTCGTCAAAAATGACTGGCTTTGGCATATATTCATCAACACCTGCAGCGAATCCTTTTTTCTGATCTTCAGCCGATTTTAAGGTGCTGGACATAATAATGTAGCAGTCTTGGGTAACCTTGTCATTTCGGATTTCTGCACAGGCTTCGAAGCCATTCATAACTGGCATTTCGATATCACATATAACTAGGTCAGGTTTAGTAGACAAAGCTGTCTCAACACCCTCTTGGCCATTGAATGCTTGCTCAACGATAAAACCTTTTTCTTTAAGTGGTCCTACAAGATTTTTATGAACTAATTTAGAGTCGTCGATTAAAAGAATTCGTTTTCGATGATCGTTAAGACGGTTAGCTTCCTCAATAATTACATCGAGTGAACAAGGCGCCTGAATAAATGAGGAGAATCCTTTCAATGCGTCTGCTTTTATAAGATAGTCAAAGGATAGAAAAATTACTTTGAGTTCCTTGAAAAAAACACCTTTTAATTTTTTTCCAATATCAAAAAAGATATTTTCATTTACATCTGATTGTAAAACGAGTGTAGCATCTGGGTTTTCAGCAACTGATCTTGGTACATTTTCAATATCTAGAAATTTAATTTGTTCTTCTGTTTTATCATTAATTGCTTTTAGATATTCTTTGAAATCTTTATTCTCGATACAGAAAATCAATTTGGAGTTGAGGGGAATTGTAGCGCTCATTTTTCCGATCCATTCTGTAACTTCTCGGAATTAATAGAAAGTTTACCATCTAATTCAGCTATTAAAGTTTCCAAATCTACTGGCTTTTCATAAAAGTTTGCAACATTTAAATCTTCTAAGCGTGTCAGTATATTTTCTTTATCAACATGGCCTCCAGATATCACAAATATTGGCGCATTTTTGTATGATGAAGTCTTTCTTAAATTCTCTATAAGTTCATATCCATCCATCAAGGGCATCTGAATATCAACAAAAAAAGCATTAAAATTCGTTTTGTCTGCTATTTTAAGAGCTTCAAAGCCATCGCCAGCTTCATCCGTGTTGTAGCCCTGGATTTGTAAAAATTCACAAATCCTTTTCCGCTGCATTTTGGAGTCATCAACTACTAAGACTTTCTGCAGAGATCTTCTTTGTTCACTGGTATCTATTTCTTGAATTTCTTCCGAGAGGCTATTCTTTTCTTGCTCGGGATTATACTGAGTGAGTTCTAAAACGTTTAGAATTAAAACCAATTTACTATTAGACAGAATAGTGCAGCCTATTACAAAAGGAGCCGTTTCTATCAAGTTGCCCAATTGCTTTAATAATACATTTTGTTGTCCTTGAACCTCATCCACAATAACACCAATCTTATTCTCACCATCGTTAAGAATAAGCAGAAATTTACTTTCTTCATATTTTGGGTTTTTAGGATAACCAAGAAAATCAGATAAAAGGCGTGTTGGAACTAACTCACCCCTAAAGTTAAAAACTAATGTATCATTAACACTATTAATATCTGTTTTAAGGTTCACATTAATTATTTCTTCAACATTTAAAATTGGAAATGCAAATTCATAATTATTCTCTGAAACCAGCAGAATTCCAACGACTGCTAAAGTTAATGGCAATCGCAGTGTTATTTTTGTACCCTTATTAACTTTACTCTCAACTTTTATAGAACCTTGCATTTGGTTTATTGATGTTTTTACAACATCCATGCCAACGCCTCTTCCTGATAATTCTGTAACTTGTTCAGCTGAGGAAAACCCTGGTTCGAAAATTAGATCAAAAATTTCCTTTTCGCTTAATTCGGAAGCCCTTTCGTTACTGAGTAAATTTTTTTCCACTGCTTTTGCTGCTATTATTTTGCTATCTATGCCTTTCCCATCATCTTCAATTTCAATGATTGCATTAGATCCCAGATAATATGCACTCAAATTTATTTGGCCAATTTCGGGTTTGTTAATTTCGGCTCTTTGCTGATCAGATTCTATTCCATGGTCAATCGAATTTCTTATTAAATGAAGAAGTGGATCGGCCAATTGATTTATAAGAATTTTATCTAATTCTGTTTCGCCACCTTGGATTTTAAGTTCAACTTTCTTCCCAATTTGTCTAGCAATGTCTCTAACTTGAGCGGGAAACCTATTGAAAAGATTTGAAATAGGCAGCATCCTAAAATTCATAGCACCGCTTTGTAGCCGCGAACTTAAGACTTCCAAATCTTCAATATTTTTCTGTAAATTTGCGTTATGAATAGCAATTTTTTCTAAACCCATGTTTATGTCTGTTTGATATTTTGGTATTAAAGCCGACACTTTATTTTCGTTTTCACTATTAGAAATTTCTGATGTGAATTCTTTGTTTAAAGACCCTATATCTTGATTTATTTGCTCAAGAGCATCAGAGAGCATTTTTTGATCATTATCTAGCCGGATCCGATTTATGTAAACTTCTGAGGATGTGTTAAGTACTGTATCGAGTTTTTCAGCTGAAACTTTTATAGACTCTTCTCGGACAACACTGGGTGGTGCGCTAGTTTTGGTGTCTTGGGGCTTCGCTTCTGGCGATTTAATTATCGTTTGTTCGGGGATAACTTTTTCGACATCTTGATTGCTTTTTACTTTTGTATCGACCACTTCATCATCAGATATAAGTGCATGTAGAAGATCATTTATTTTTGTTTTTATGGGCCCTCTATGGGCTACTTCATCTGTGATAATACCAATTCTTTTAATGCATTCTAATGAAATGTCTATTAATCGAGCGTCGAGCATTATTTTGTCAGAACGCACATTATCCAGTACAGTTTCTAATTCATGAGAAAGCTGTTCTATTTTTTTTACCTCTATAAGCCGAGAGCCTCCTTTTACTGTATGAACTGCACGGAACAGCTCATTTATTAAATCTTTAGAGGTCGGATTGTTTTCTAGTTCAATCAAAAGGTTTTCGCTCGCCTGTAAGCTTTCCCAAGCTTCTTCACAAAAGTCACTTATTAGACCGACCTTATCATTTGGAATATTTAAAACTTCATCTTCTTCTTTTTCCAGATCTACTAATTTATTTGGGGCAGGGACCGTGTTTGAAGTAGGCGGAGGCGTTGTCTCTTTTTCTTCGGCTGCTTTTTCCTGAATTGCCTTACTGTTAGATAATCTTGCTTCTCTTTTTTCTGCGGTTTCTTTTAAAATTTCAGAAATTGGATCTGTTAGATAAATTGCACATTCTGACACAACATCTGTTATGTCTAAACTAGTATTTTTATCCTTTTTTAGATCTTTAATCACTTGGGCTAATTTTTCAATCAAAAGCCCTAAAAGATACGACATGGAGTAGTTTGAATATGTTTGAAAATATCTTGCGCTGTCTGCAATTAACTCAGCCAACATTCCTAAGTGGGAAATTTTTTGGCTCCCCATTATTTGACCAAAGCCTGTTATAAAGTGGCTGTCTGCGTAGGTCAGATCAAATATTTCCTGTAAGTCTTGATTTCCAGTCTCTATTTTCTCTAAATAGGATCTTAAGACTACGATTTTATTGTCTATAGCTGCGAGAATATGCTTCTCCTCAGCTGTACCGGGAAGTTTTTCTTTTTTGTTATCAATATCCCAAGTTTCAAGGGCATTGCTTAGGTCTTGGAGCATGATTAAGTCAAACCTTTGCTTCCCACATTAATATCTACCGAAGTCTTGTTTGTTATTTGACTCGTTATCTTCATTTGAAGATGTGTCTGTGTCATCAGTATTGTCTGAAGAAGCGTTCTCTGAGGGTTCTTCATCCTCAGTTGTTTCTATGTCTTCTTCAATC
>NZGN01000013.1:0-19591 GCA_002691045.1 Marinovum sp. | reverse complement strand
TCATCAAAAGACAATTCTTCAGTCCCATCAGTTGAATCAGGCAAGTCATCTCGATTGAGCTCTGTTCTATTAGAAAAGAATTCTCTTAAAGATTGTGAATAAACTAAACTAGGCAGATAAAGTATAAGACTTACAACACAGACAAAAATGAGAGGCTTCATATTTTTAAATGTATCCTTTAAGATCGTGACAATATCTATTGAAGTTGCCAGCTGCCATCCGCCATCCTACAAGCCTTACCGTAACCAGTCTGAATTTTTCCACCAATATTTATCTCTTGAGTAAACTCACGACATGGCTGACCCCCAAGACTGTATGTTTTGGTAGGATAAATCACTCCAGAGTTTCCACTATCAGGATTTTTCCAAGCCGCTTTTGAATTAACCTTATTATTCTCAAGAGCGTAGCTTCGTGCATTTTGAGCCATCAGTATATCGGTTTTATCCATTGACGCTCCGATTTCGTTACCCAGAAATGCACCAAGTGTAACACCAGCAAGTGTCCATAGATTATTTTTTGAACTATCGTCTGTAAGATCATTAGCAATCTTTCCACCAAGAGCCATGCCCGTAATGGTCCCCAACGCTTGCTTCGGTCCTTGCTCTGTAGGACCCGTCGAAGTCAGTGTGCATGCACTTAATAATCCTAAGAAAGTAAAAAGGGTAAAGCTCGTGAATTTCATAGTGACACCTCGCTAATAAATAAAAGTCGCCTAACATAAAACGTCTTACAAGTTAATACAAAAAAAGCTCAAACATTTACAAATTCCAATAAGCCCTAATAAAAACCTCGAACTAAAAATAAAATTTGAAAAATTTTTTGTTTGGCATAAAGTTTGCAACCATTCACTGAAATTTGATGGGCAGTTTCAGCTGACTCGCATTAATGATGATGAGTTATACACTACTTTGGAGATTGAATTTGATAATTTTTAAAAATACCAAGTTAGGCGAAAGCCGTGGAGCTCTGCAACAAAGTAAAAGTAAGAAATCACTTGCATGGACATCAACTGCAATCGCTCTTGCAGTAAGTGCTTGTGGTCGAGAGACACGCTCTACCACTGAGGTACCTCTTGCAGATGAAACAAGTAATACTCCTACAGCATTTGATGATAAGTTAATTGGATCAGACGATTTAGACACTTTCACAGCCCTTGCGGGCGATGATGAAATCTATGGTTTTGGTGGAAACGACCAAATCATCGCTGGAACTGGGAACGATACCATTTATGGCGGCGATGGAGACGATAATATACAACCAGGAGCTGGCGACGATACGATATATGGCGAAGGAGGGAACGACACCATTTACTTATCAGCTGGTGCCGATATCGAGGATGGCGGTGACGGGATAGATACGATTATATTTGGACCAGACCAAACTACTTTGCCGGTCACAATAAATTTAGACACTGGCCGATATCATTTCACAAGCCAGATTGCTTCAGTAACGCAGAACCTCTTCAGCATTGAAAATATAACAAGCGAAGGCGCTGCGGACTTAACCATTTATGACACTAGTGGTGTAAATGAAATCACCACCAATACCGGTAATGATACTGTTCACTCCTCAGGTGGTAACGATATTATAACTACAGGCAGTGGAAACGATACTGTTTATTTGGGTAATGGTACTTACACAGTTGACCTAGGAGCAGGTGATGACACAGTATATTTGACAACTACGGCCAGCTCTATAAATGGTAATACAGGAACAGACGAAGCCATTGTTAGGGCTTTTGATGGCTTTGTAGACGTCTATATTGACTTACAGTTCTCCACATATTTTGTCCCAAGCAAACTCACTGCTCAAGATGGGATGGATGTATCACTTGAAAACTTCGAAAAAGTTACAATTGACGGAAATGTTGCAGCAACAATCTTAGGTACTTCTGCCGCAGATACACTCATAGGCGATTCTGGATCTGACGTTATAACGGGTCGAGGTGGCGCTGACGCACTAACAGGTGGATCTAAATCTGATAAATTTGTTTTCAACACAGGTGATACAGGTATCACCGAGGCTACTGCTGATACAATTACAGATTTTTCCACAGGAAATGATAAAATTGATATTGCTACCGTTGGTGCTTATGTTGAGGCCGACGGTTCAGGTAATTCCGATCTTGCTGCCTTTATCACTGATGCTAATGCATCATTGCCCACCACTTCCATTGATATATACGCAGAATACAATTTTAAGGGGGAAGGTGACACAATAGTGGTTATAGATGAAAACAAAAGTGGCACCGTAGATGCCGGAGATACCCTAATTATTTTAAGTGGGTTATCAACTGCTGATGGTTTGGATGCATCAGATTTTTTTTAAAGGCTTTAGTTAAGTAAATCCGACCAATATCGAGTTAGTTTCATGTACTTTATTGTAAATTAGACCAGAAAATTGTCCAAAGTCCAATTATCTATGTCTAAATAATTACCTTCTAAACGAACGATATGATGCACTTCAACGGTTCCTAATCTATTTTCTACAGCATATACATTTTGAATTTCGCCAGTATCTTGAGAATTTGCAAAAATCAATATTCCCGACATTTCAGATGAAAGCTTTAGATTTTCAAGAGAACCACCAGTAACAAATAAAGATTCTGTGTTATCCTCATCAATTAAATCTTGGCCATACACTCTTACTAAGCAACTGTCGATATAGCCAAATGGTACCTGCGTGGAGACTACCAGTGGTAACATAGCTAAGCTGGGAAAATCAAAATCTTTGAGGTCTATAGTATCTCCAAATATACCCTGCACAAACCCATATACAGTAGCTAAGTCATGATCATTATTTGTATTCTCTACAATAACTGTATCCTTAGCCTGTATATCCTCTGATAAATCAATAGTATCTTTTCCAATACCTGGATATACGATATCTGATCCCTCACCTGCAAAAATTTTGTCGTCCCCAGCTGCAGATACTATTATATTTGCCAAGTGGTTTCCAATCACCGTATCATCACCGTGACCAGTTTCCACATTTTCGACCTCAGAACCGTGCGATATTGTCAACTGATAGGGATCAGTTATAAAACTAGATTTTTTACCCTCGTAACTATGCATCCCAGGACGTAAATCGATATAAATATTGTTTAGTGAGTTAGTCATATTTATAGTATCTAAACCATTACCATCGATTATAAATGTTCCTTGATCTTTATGAAATTTATAAACGTTATCGCTTGAGTTAAATTCAGGATTTACTCCATATAGCTTTGTCAGCGTCATCCAATCTAAAGAACGAAATGATCCATCAAAAGTTAAAGGAACATCATTATAAGACATAACTGTAAACTCTGTTTGATCCTCATATGAATTTAGAACCAAATGATTATTGCGATCACCCTCAAAAGGATGCTTTAAACCCAAAGCATGACCAATCTCATGGATGAGAACTTCATAATCATAATTAGTGAGACCATTCTCCGACTTAAATGGGTTGGAGAAGTCCTTGGATATAAAAACATCGGAACCTAGCTGATAAAAATTATTTGGAAAATAGCTAAAACCAGATGTTTGGACCTGAATACTTTGAGCAATAACAATATTATTTAAACCACTGGCACTATCAGTTTCTATAAATCTAGCGTTAAGTTTACTATTCAGGAGAAAGAAAATTTCCTTACTTGCTAAAATCATATTTTCTGTTGCAGGAGCCCAACCCCTTAAACTAACAGGCAAATAATCAGGATCTGAAGACGGAAATGAAAAGTTAACGACACGATCGTGATCAGTCAAAATCATATTTATGTCAAGAGCTCCATTATCCATTTCTAATGAGCCAACCCAGTATGGCTCAACAAATTCTGATTCAAGAATTTTAAAATTACTATCGAGGATATTTGGATCATCATAGTTTGATGTTGGAGGAAAATAATCTGCAGAAAAGCCAATTTTTTGTGTATTTTTCATCCCTGAGGATATACCTCCATTGCATGCTGATAAAAGTACTGCCACCGTCCAAGTGTAAGCCGTTTCATAAGCTGTTTTATGACTTTTTTTAAAAATTATTTTCAAAATTTAATACCAATTTTTTGTTGCACAATTTAAGGTTAGAAACACTATTTTTGCCTTTAGAACATTGATATAGTTATATGTTTAAAGAAAAATCAAGTTGGCTAAACCCATTTTTGCGTACATAAATATCTTATGATTTTCATTAATCCAAAGTAAATTGTTTACCAATGCGGCAGTGAAGCATATAAGCAAAATAAGTTATATCAGTTAATCTCACCAAGTATATCAACAGTATTAAACTAATTTAGGAGGTAAAGGTGGCAGAAAAAGAAACAGGTCAGAAAATCACTGTAGACGATATAGAATATAATTTGGATGATTTGTCAGAAGATGCAAAAGCACAAATATTGAACATACGATTTGTTGATGCACAACTCATGCAATTAAACAGTGAATGGGCTGTAGCCGACACTGCTAGAATTGGATATAATAATGCCCTTAAAGCCGAGTTGGCAAAAAAATAATAAGGCGGGTGGATTTAATGGGCCAAAAGATCAAACTTGGTGATAAAGAATATGAAATTGACAGCCTAAGTGAAAAAGCAAAGAAAGTTTTTGTAGCACTTCAGTTTGCTAGCAATAGAATAGAGGAGCTGGAAAATATGCATGCCCTTTTACAGAGGGCCAAAAACAGTTATGTATATGGTATAAAGAAAGAAATTCTCTCCAACAAGTCTGGTTTAAGGCTTGAGAACGACTAAGAAAGGAAAATAAGTGCCTAAGATTACAGTAGAAGGTATAGAATATAATACAGAGGATTTGACAGAGAATGGAAAAGCACAGCTCGCTTCACTGCAGTTTTTGGAAGTTCAGATGAACAAATTGAAAAATGAAATTGCGGTTTATCAAACAGCTCGCGCTACATATATTGCAACGCTTAAAAATGAACTAGAAGGACAATAATATAACTGGTTTAACGTCATTTTAACCTCTGGTGGATTTTATTCTAGGCGTATTTATGCTTCTCGGAAAAGTGTGAAATATTACTAACTCGGTTTAAAAACTCAAATAGGCTCTTTTCAATTTACACAGCTGAAAACCTTTAAATTTTTATTTATTGGAAACATAAAGTTACTTTAAAGTAGGGAAATATCTATTAAAAGATATACTACCTAAAACGTTACAACTCAACTGCATCACAATTAAACCAGTGAAGCATGATTGCTGCTTCGTAGATAGTGAAGTCATGAAAGTTTCTCTTTTGTGCCACTCTTTGCTTATCGCTGGGCCACTGTTTAGCATCAAACAGTTTTTCTTTTTGCCTCCATTCAGGAGGTTGTTTTAGATAACCTTTAATAACATTGTCACTTATTTGAAAATCTGGATAAGCATTTGTAAATTCGGTACAACCCCGTCTCTTTTTCAAAACTCCGTATCCATATTCTGAAAGTTTATCATGTAAAAAATCCAATTCTGTAAGACTTTGACAATATATGATAGATTTAAATCGACCCGTTACATTTGGACGTGAATCAACAATAGATTTACTTATAAAATCGCCTAAACTAGTATCAAGTTTTAGTTGTATCATACCTTGAATTAAAGAAATCACATCTTCAAATCCTACTTCTAATTTAAAACAAGAGAAACAATTACTTGATATAGCATTGTAGTTAAAAAATAAGCTTTTGTATCTGCGACAATCAAGGTCACTAAACCTACCACTGTAAATTTGGAGGTCTTTAGTCTCAATAGGAAAAGAAATTGTGTTCATTAGTTCACTTACAGATGTAGCAAAATCTTTGATATTCAATTTCGTAATTTTTTTTCTTGATATGAAGGTATCCAAGAAAAGCTGTCGAATTTTTTTATCAAACAATGGAAGTTTGCCAGGAAAAATCGAAATATCCTCGAACGCATGTAAAAATTTTATAGCTGCTTCAACCAAGCTAGTACGATTAATATTGCGGTCACCCTCCATGAAAACATCATAAGCTTCTATGTTTCTATTCAGATCCCACAAACAGTGACCCAAAGATTTTCTCGCTTTGATGTCATTTTTATTATTTTCTAGAGCAGCCCTAAAAGAGCGCATAGCACTCTTTACGTCACCAACACAAACATAGCAATCGCCTAGGGCGTTATAATAAGAGGAACCAAGTATTCCACTATCTAGCTTCGCTTCAAGTAATGATTGGGCCTCAGTAAACAAATTCTGCCGTATTTTAAAGTTCGCCAGAAGCACAAGCACATTAATACTATTAATATTTTCAAGATATAATTTTTCAAGTACCCTTCCTGCTTCATTAAATTCACCAGATTTTTCTAAAATGATCGCAAAATTTTCAACTATGTGCTTATTATCTGGAAAAATTAAATAGCAAATACGGTAGTGCAATAAAGCCTTTGTTAAATTAAATTTTTTTTGGAGAGTTATTCCCAAATAATTCATCAACTCATCGTCTGCAATAAAGTTACCATAAATTAATTGTGCTAATACGGTCAGATTATTTGCTTCGGATGATTTTAATAAAGAGAAAAAAGTTTTTTTTTCTTTAACATTTTTGGGCTTATACTCGCTCTTGACGTGTGTAATTAAGGTTTTTTTCAGTACTTTATAGTCTTCAGGTAGCTCACCCTTCAATTCTAGCATTACTATAAGATAAATCGCACAGCTGAAATATTTCTTCTCAACTAACCCCCTAATTAATTTTGGATAACTAATAACGTCTATAGTTTTATAATTGCTCAAGAAGGACTCCATGAAGCGTTCCTTCGAAGCGAAAGAAATTCTGCGATTTTCCATCGCGGTNAATACTCGAAAAANATTTTNGGTAAATATTTTTTATAAGGTAGCCAAGCCTGTTCAACGACTTTATAAACAGGCCTACGCACCTGACGACTTGATGCTGTTTTTACAGCTGACTTAGATTTATAAAATATCTCCATTTCGGGTGTCCACTTTAAATCTAAATTAGAAAGTATCTTTTCTGCCTCAAGCTTATAATTACTTTGAATAGCCTCTAAGCTGATACTTATAAAATTTTTATAGTTCAACCTACGATCTCTCAAACTTTCTAAAGAAAACTCATAATATTTCACAATATCATTAAAATCATATGTAAAAGAATTGCCCTTGCCAGAAAAGTAAGTTTTAAAGTTAGACCAAAATAAATCTTTTGGATTTCTAGTTAAATGTATTATTTGGGCATCTGGAAATAAAAGCTCTATCCAGTCCACCCAAATAAAGTTTAACGGCATCTTATCAATAAAGAACTTTGCATCTGTCTTGCGATGATTCATGGCATTTACAAGGTATGCTTCACGTATCGAACTTAGCTCATCACGCGTTAAACTTTCTTTAACTAGGACATTTGTAGTAAGTAAGTAATTTAAATATGGCAGCTCACCCAACGACTCAACATTAGAATGGGCTGATAAAATTTGCGTAAGCAAAGTAGTTCCAGACCTTGGCATTCCAACCACAAAAATGGGTCTAAAGTCGTTAAATCTTTTGTCGGCAGATAATTTACGTGTTGCAACTGTATGTTCAGCCAAATTTTTTATCAGATTTATTTTTCTCTCATTTTGTCGAATATCATTGCCCAAAGATGCTCTTATGCCTTTATTTGCTCGGTCTAGGTATTGAAATGCCAATTCATATTTACCCTGGTATTCCGTTATCTTAAAAGTAGTTAAATCAAGTTGTGCTCTGTCTTGCTTTTTTAAGTTTTTATAGTTACGGTGAAGTTTCATAAGAGCGTCAACATTTATCTCCTTCAGAGTTAAATTTGATAAATTGTAATACGCTTCAGTATTATTTGGGTTTTGCTTTATTGTTGCCTTAAATAATTTTTGTGCTTTTTCCGTCTGGTCAATAAAACTAAACATGACTGCACAATTATTTATAATATGTGGGGAGCTAGTTCCTTTTTCTACAATTCTAAGTAGAAAATTTGCGGCCTCTTTTGTCTCACCCAAATCATTTNAAATCACACTATATAAATTAGCTAGCTCTTCGTATTCATTGAGAAACCCGGGAAAAGCCTCCAATGTAACTTGTGCCTTCTTGAATGAATATGTGTCATAAAAACATTTTGCCTTTAAATAACAACAACGATAATCTTTTAATTCATATTCTGAGAAATTAGTGTCTAAAAACGAAAGGGCGGACCCTGCATTTCCAAGATCGACTAGTGATTGGCAATATTTTAACCTGGTTTTAAAACTATTATCAGTTTTTAATAGCTCTTTATAACAACTGTGTGTCATTAAATAGTCTTCTTTTAATGAGGACAGTTGGGCAAGAAGCAATAATGATCGCTCAGATTTAAACCCACGTTTAAATAGAAAACTTAAAATGTCTTCTATCTTAATAAGATCTTTTCTCCCAAATAAATCCTGCATTGCCTCGCTGAATGACTGCTGCATTCTATCGACAATCCCCAGATACTTTAAATGATAATCCTCAGGTTTAGAAATCTTTGCAGTCCTTAGTCTCTCAACTGCATCTGAGTACAATAGAGGAACACTCTCTAGAATTTTGATCGACTTGGGAATATCATAGTTTCTTTTTGCTTTAAAATTACATTCCGTAATTGATGCTTCTATATCAAGCTTAAGAAGCTCGCGAATTAGCATCATCACTGTAATATCTGCAGTTCCAGTATCAATAGTAAGGTTGATGAGATCAAAAAGTGATTTGGCATATTTGCCTGCTCGGATTGACTTTTGAATCAGAATTAGTTGAGCTTGTGTTTCCTCCTCCATGGAACAAACCTCAGTCTAGCGAGAGATATGGGGAATAATTTAGCCATTGCTCATTTGATCCTGAGTAGACTTTTTTACGGATCTGTGTAGCTGATGCCGTCATGACTGGTTTATCGCTTTCACCCGGTTCCAAGTAACCTGAATTCCAGGGAATTCCCAAGAAGTTGAATAATCCCCTACCAACTTTAATTGGCGTTGCTATCAATTCCTCATAAGAAATCGAATATATATATTCTCCATACTCACCACTTATTATTTCATCCATAAACTCTTCGTGAAGATCATAAACATCTCCTATTGTTTGCCAACAATTTGAGAAATTTAGGCCTGGAGATAAGAAATTTGTCCGGTAGTTTGACCAGCAGGTCGCATTGCGATTCCGCTTGATGTATACAATTTTCGACCCTTTTCTCCATGACAACAGGTACTGCATCCATTTAAAATTTAAGGGCGCTTTATCTGTAAAGAAACGCATTTCCCTGCGCGCGGAAACGTTCCGTAAGTGATGCTCTACTTCGTATGTTTTAAAATACGTATTTAGGGATTGTTCGGGAGTCGCCATTGCATCAACTGACACAAGCTTGACCGTCTCATTTAAGCTATTGAGTTCTCCAAAGGCTTCAACTTCATTAGATCTGTTAAGTATGGCGTCTATTAGTGTTGTACCAGATCTAGGCATGCCAATAATGAAAACCGGGATTGGCTTTATCTCACTACTGTCTGGTGTGAATAAATCTCCCTTGTTTACACGGCGCAATGTGTCATCTAATACCTTCTTAAAGCTCTCAAAATCAAAGGAATTTATTCTATTCTTTTTTTGATTAGCCTGTTGCAGCTCCTCGAACGCCTTTTTATAGTTACCCATTCTGTCGTAAAACTCAAACATGCAGTGATGTTGCAATATGGCATCTTGGCTGTTGAAATTTTTGCCCAAAAAAAACTTCTTGTACTCGTCGAAGGTTTTGTCTGTATCTTTAGTGGTCCAGATATCTGCACATGTCCACAATATGTTTGGCGTCAATAAATTCGACGTTAGTGCCCGCCTATAAAGGCTTTTCATCTCCGAAAAATTGCCAGCATATTTCTTTAGTAAAATGTCGGCTTCAATGAAATCGTCCCTAACTTCAACCATTTCTAGGATACTGTATGCCGCTTGATGGTCGCCTAAACTGATATATAAATTTATTAGAGCTCGATTAATATCGTCTGTCTGATCAACAGTTTCTCGATAACCAGTCAAAAAAGATATTGCCTCGCCAGTCCGACCACTGTCCTTTAACGCACTGAAGTAATCCAGCGCTGTAGGTATTTCGATTGGCAACTCCTGTTGGATGGCATCTTTGGCGATTAGTGTTAGCAGCCGAAATTCTTTCAATTGCAGGAGGCTTTTCGATATTTCATTTATTTTGCTTGCTTGGGTTAGCTTCCCAGTCGCATCCCGTAGCAGTTGTCGTGCTGCATCGACATGACAAACGGAATAATATCTTAGCTTCAGAAAACAAGTATCAGCCTCGTCAACACGTTGCAGCAAGGCCTCTACCTCATCTAGGTCCTCCCACAGCAAGTACAATTCCAGTAGTTTCATGATTGTTTTAAGCTGCAATTTTACCGGCTTTATTACTCGCTTTAATTCCGTTTTTGCTTGGCCGCTCGCCTCTGAGGCTACGACCGCGTCAATGTACATGGAGACTTCCAAGTCGGTTAAATTCTGGTGGTTGTGCTCCAGAATATGTTTAAGCATTTCATAGTTTTTCGTGTAATGGAGCACCACTACATAGTTTTTAAATGCATTTTTGTTGTTTGGATTTATTGCCAAACAATCTTTATATGACCGCAAGCACTCATTTATCTTGTTCACTTTATAACATATAACTCCATGATTGAATAAAAACTGTTCATTTTTATACAAAGACGTGAGTTGACGTGAGTATTTATAGGCCCGGGAATACGCTCCTTCTTGGTGACTTTTCTGAAGCTTTTTATAAAGTGTTTGTGCATCCATTTAATACAGCGCTCACAAAAAAATATGCCGCAAAATATATGCGGCATAAATAGACTTTCTAGTAATCCAGGCCCCACTAGTTACTAGCGGACCCTGGATGCGTATTATCTGATACTAAGCAACAAGATCGAAGTTAGCTGCGGCCAGATCACCAACGCCAATACCCTCTACTGTAGCCACTAGTGCCACATCACCGGCAGCAACTGCTACACCCGCGTCGTTTGATTCTGATACATAGTACAAATATGCATTGCCACCATCATAAGCTAATACATACGTTGCATCATCATCAGTGTCCACATTCAGGGTCGCAGCGTTTGTGCTATTAGAAATAGCCTTCAACAACTCCGTACCATCAGTCGAAGCAGATAAATCAGCATTTGAATTTGCCTCAAATGCAAACTCAATAAAATCTACATCAGCTAGCGTATGTGCAGCAGCAGTAGCGGATACAACGCTGTTACTTGGAGCGGTGTTAGCTGTGGTTGCAGCAGCTGTCTCGTCAGCACCAACCTGTAAGATATCGCGAGCGATTTCAAAACCTTTGATGGTGTCACGATTTGCAGCAGCTGTGATTTCATTTAAGCTTATCGTATCCGCTTTTCCTGCCGCACCGAGCTGGATGATATCGTTTCCGTTACCACCAGTTATCGTGTCACCACCAGCACCACCAGTAATAAGGTCAGCATTTGACGATCCAACAATCGTATTTACTGCGGTAGCCGAGCCGGTCGCTGTCACCGCTGAACCGCCAGCAAAGGAAACTTTAATAAATCCAGTAGCCGCGCTGGCATCGAAAGTTGAAACGACCCCATCAAATGGATCAGCGTCGATATCTAAGTTAGCTGCACCAGTTACTACTACTTTCGTAGCATTAGCGATTACAAGGTCCATCTCGTTCACGTCAGCAGCCACCAAAGCAGTTGTTTTTGCGGTAGTGGAGACGATATTAATTGTCTCAACATTTGCAATTGATGCTTCACCATAAACTATTGTACCACCAGCGTGAGCAGCGTCTAGTTTTAGAGTAAAGGTGTCTGAATTTCTTCCAGCGTCAGCGGAGCCCTTTACTGTAATTGTCGCAGTATCAGTTGCTGCGCTACCAGCCGCACCTAACGCAAGAGTTGTACCATCAAGAACTGTAAAGGTATTATCTTGACCTTGACCAGCAGCCAGGTCGATACTCGTCGCTCCAAACAATGTCAAATCCAGAGCATCGTTAGTTGTTATGTCACTAACAGCTATTGTTTCAAAACCAGTGATACCTTTTTTGGCAAAGTTTGCAGCTGACAAATCTGTCAGAGCGTCGGCCATCGCATTGAGCATTGTCAATGTGTCTGTGCCATCTCCACCATCAAGAGTAACTTTATTGTCAACTAAATCACCTGCCGTGTTTGAAGATGTTAAAGTAAGCTTGTCATCACCGGCACCTAACTTGGTTGTTGTTTCAATTGCAACTGTGTTCGCGTGATCAAAAGTTATATCATCTTTACCTGAGCCACCTGTAATTGTTACTTTGTTAACAGCAGTGTCAAGATTTACTGGAGCCGTTGAAGTAGACGCGTCTATCGTTGTTGCGTCTGCAATATCTTCAATATTTAAGCCTTTTCCACTCGCTGTGATATTAACTGTCGCAATTGTATTAGCGCCAGAAGTATTCAATGAAGCATAGTTCGTGGTTAGAGCACCAGTTGAAGTTAGTGTTACCGTATCGATTGACGCCCCGGTGAAATCTAAATCAATCGCGTTAGTAGAATCTCCTGAATTTTCCAAAGAAATAGCAGCGTTCACAACCGTACCAGCTATGTTGATGTCTTTGTTAGCTCCAGTTGCATCTACAACTCCAAGTGAGTCGCCAACGGCCAAAGTCACTGTCTTGTCGTTGATAGTTGCCCCGTCAATTACAAGATGTGTCACACCTGACAAATCTCCAGTTGCAATATTGAAATCTGCAGCTGTAGCGTGATGTATCTCTAGATTTTCAACATTTTTGATTGTGCCAGTAACTGTCGTTCCATAAATCTTAACTGTGTCGTTACCGTCTCCACCATCTGCTGTATCACCAGCTGTGGTTGTATTAGAGTCCCCGATAAAGGTGTCGTCACCCGTTCCACCCACAAGAACATCAATCACATTATTAACATAAACTAATGTTTTAGCAGCATCTACAGTGGGTGTAGTTGTTGTTGTAGTGTCTGTAGTTGTATCTGTTGTGGTAGTTGTGGTCGTTGTGGTGGCGTCATCACTACCACAAGCTGCTAACGACAGGGCCATTAATGAAACGCCACCTGCACGTGCTACCTTTGCATTTTTCTTTTCCCAAACAGCTGCGAATTTCTCCGCTAACGTAGGCTGTTTGTTGGAAGCGTCCATTTCAGTCTGAAATGCACCTGTCGAAATCATATTCATGTTTTTTGCTCCATACAAATATTGAGGGCACCAAAATACCCAGATTATACGCAACCCTAGAGAAACCCAAGATCACCTCAAATAGCAAGGTAAAAATTTTGACCAGGTTTGTCAAACGTATATCAACTCAAATGTGTTGCAAACCTGCATCATTTATTCTTTACCTATTTTTATAAACGGAGCATGTATCGCTAATAAGCTCCTAAATCAAGCCTCCAAAACAGTAAAAAACTGATAAAGCATAAAATATCAAAAAATAATAGTTTGTTCGATACTAGCCTGTTCTCAAAAACCGAGAGCGCTACCCAGCAAACCCAGGGAACTTACAATAATTAGCTGTGATTTGTATTTTTCACTTAGAAATTTAATCTCTTTCGATTCAGCCTCATATAAAGTAGCCTCCGATGACAATACACTGTTCAGAGTAGAGCCTCCGATTATCAACTGTTGTCTTAAATAAATAATTTCATCAGATGTAAGCTTAGCATTGTCTTTTGCAATCAGAATCGCTTGTTCCATTGATTTGATATTTTGAAGCGCTGTTCGAACGGCTCTGGCACCCTGTCGGTACGTGGCCTGAATCTGAGCTTGGCTGGCTTCTGCACGAGCCACCGCCTCCTGCAACTGCGATTCCAATAAGTCGCCGTTAAATAGAGTCTTGCGCCCAACAAATCCTATAGACTCGTCTGAGTCATATCCACTGCCAGCGAAGGGTCGCATTGCCCTTGCCTCAAAACCAACATCAAAACTGTCTCGTGCCCTTAGAGCTTTAACCTGAGCTAATGCAGCCTGATAAATTGCATACTGGGAAAGGAGCATCGGAGAATTTTGCACGATTTTCTCATCAAATTTCGCAGGCACAATTGACGAGATAAAATCATAGTCAAAGCCAACATTACTATCAACTGAACCGAGTGCGTTCATAAAAGCAACCTCAGCCTGCGCTAGCCCCTCCGTAATATTTGTTTTTTCAACCCTAATAGCAGAAACGGTCCGCTGAGCCGCTGTGACTTTACTAACATCACCAATGCCAGCTTTAGCAACCTGCTCTAACTGAGCAATTAAAGGATCCAAGACCTGTAATCGTGCATCTATTAGCTTCTGCAATTTCTTGTACTTCTCTAACTCAAGCCAAATCTGACATAATTCAAAGGCACGCATATCTATATCAGCAGCCAAGCTCATTTTTGCTGCCTCTGCTGTCAGAACTGCCGATTCGATTTGATAATCTAATTTACCACCATCAAAAACTAATCGTGACGCATTAAAAGCTAAAGCTACACCCTTAGTATTGTCTGTGACGTCCTCGATGCCGCCGTAAAAAGTTGTGCCCACCTGAAAATCTTTTTGAGCTTCATTAATTTTTATAGCTGCTAATTTTGCCTCAAGGTCGCGCCTTGCAGAAATTATATTTGGATCTTTGTTAATCGCAAATTTAATTATTTCGATAAAATCAGACCCCTGATTTTTATTTGCAAGCGAACCATCTAATATTTCGCCCAACCGCAACGGGCTATCATTGGAAATTTTGTTATTTTTATTGTTGCGCACGGAATCAGAGTTTTTACCAATCCGTAAGAATGAGGTAGGAGCCTCCTTTAATTCAGTAAAATTTGGTGGCTGGCATGCCAAAAGTAAAAATGACAACAAATAAAAGCAAAGGGCCCTTGACAGATTTATTCGACACATTGTTTGTTACCTCACATTTTTGGATGAAACCGTTGAATTAGTGATTATAATCGATTGCCCTCAACCGCA
The DNA here is from genome assembly GCA_002691045.1 of Marinovum sp. Taxonomy (GTDB): domain Bacteria; phylum Pseudomonadota; class Alphaproteobacteria; order Rhodobacterales; family Rhodobacteraceae; genus Salinivivens. Next base: position 4,685 of record NZGN01000013.1, on the reverse strand, counting down.
AATTAAAATGTCAACTCATGGCCATCATTAACTTTTTTACCCGAACTTATGGCATTATATAAATACATTGAAGTTAATGGGCTTACTATACCAGCCTCATTTATAATTTTTAAAATATTAATTGTATCAGACGTGTTTAAGTCATGCCTCAATGATCCAATACCACAGCGAGTATTTGCGCACACTGCGCGGCCTTTCACCCAATCATCGTCGAAATTAATTTTATAGGACAAATTAAAGTCTGAAAATTTACAATCTAAAAGCGGACAATTAAAAAGATGGTTAAAATCGTTTATTTTAAGATCTACTTCCGCAAAACCGCCCACCACAGCTGACATCAAGCTATCAAAACTAAACTCAAGCTTAGACGTTGCTTTCGAAATTAAACGATCTAAGCTAAATTTGATTTTAAATTTATTAGACGGTATCGAACCCAAAAAACTACCCGAGTTATAAAGTTCAAATTCATCTAACTGACCTTCAGCGTATCCATCATAATACTTAGCATCTCGCTCTGAAAGATTTGTTAAGATGGACGAAAAGGTAGGTTGGCCTCCTGCAAAGGCGCCATTAAAAAAATTCACATTTACTTCTTGAAGGCCCCTTGCCAAGTCATAGGCGCCATCGATCTCAATGTTGTTTATTGCAACATCAGAGGTTGGAAAATTTACATTACCCAGTTCCACGGTGAAATTATTAGAGGCCCTATATAATTCAATATTACCTGCCGCTTTTAAAATGTTAAATTTAGGATCGATACCAATAATATCTCCTGCTATGAAATTGCTTAAAATAAGCTGGTCGCTCATGGGGGTATCGAATTCAAACTGTTTTATCACACCACTAATGCTACCTGCTTTCAAACTCGAAGTATCATTTTGAAGGTTTATATTCTCAGCTTTGAAGTTAAGGTCATAAAATTTAAAAAGTGAATAATTGAGGGTGCCAGCTATCCTCAAGTCGTGAATTTTTCCAAAATTTTGTAAGTTCAGACTCTGAGCACTTGCAAAGAACGATAAGTCGTCCAACTCAAAATTTTCGTATGATAAAGAGTAGACCTTAAAATTTTCTGCAAGTGCAATATCCTCAAAAACTGTCGGACCAAAATCAAATGTTAAAAACGGTTGATTTTCAGACAGAGACCATGAAATTTCTGTTGATCTCGAAAAGCCAACTACCCGTTTATCAGTGGAAGTACGAAAGCTAAAATCTAGCCGACCTACACTTATGCCTAATGCCGGAGAAACTTTGACAGCCGATGGTACTACGGCGCCATCGGAATACGCAATCATTACTCTCTTAATGAGGGTCGGCCCAACAAAAACTAAAATACTCCATCCTAAAGAAATAATGCAAACCAGGTATAGAAATATTCTCAGAATTATCATGTCTAATTTTTTTCCTTAAAACGCCCCAAACCAATGCAAAGAGCTAAACCAAAAACAATCATTGGCAATGATAGGAATTGGCCCATCGTGATGCCATAGTCACCTATCGTATAAGCAAATCCATAAGGGTTTGACGCCGAAAAAAATTGTGAATCAGGGACTCTAAAATATTCAACTACAAATCTAGACATACCATAGCCCAAAGCAAAAACACCCGCCAAAAAACCAGGATTACGAAACTTACCTGTCATTGCAAAATAAAACAAAATAACAAAAAGTAAGAACCCCTCTAGTCCAGCCTCGTAAAGTTGTGATGGATGGCGAGCGCAAGGTCCAACTACACCATCACATTTTTGCGCAAGTTCACCCGGGAATATAACCCCCCAATAAGCATCTGTAGGCCGTCCCCAAAGCTCTGCATTTATAAAATTGGCAATCCTGCCAAAAAAAAGACCAGGAGGAGACGAAAGCGCAATAAGATCAGCTGCTGACCAAATCTTGATCTTATTTACCCTGCAAAAAAGAATTACTGAAATCACAACACCTAAAAAACCACCATGAAAAGCCATACCACCGTCCCAAATTCGAATGATATCAAGTGGATTATTCATGTAGTATTGAAGATTATAAAAAACAACATAACCTAAGCGCCCACCAATTATCACTCCAAGAATCAAATATGTAAGAAATGAGTCAGCCTGATCTGAGGAAAACGGCGGGCTTTCTGAGGGCCATAATAACTTTCGCACAATACAAAATTTCATTATTTTAAGTGCACAAATGAAGCCCAAGATATAGGATACCGCATACCATCTGAGAGCAATATCAAAACCGAACAAGTTAAACGAAAAAATTTCTGGAGTTATATTTGGAAAAGGTATCATTCTTGTAATATTTCTTTAAAAGTTTCACCCGTTAAAACAAAAACCACAAAAATTGCAAGAGTTGTGCTTCTAAGGTTGTTCTCTCGAATAACTCTGCCTATATAGCTGCTATTGCGGTTTAGGAAACTTGAGATGACTGAAACAGCTAATGCTACGAACGATATCGCAAAAAAAGAAAAAGATATTGTAGCAAAAATAGAACCAATGGAGAAAGCCGTAAAATCTTCCCATTCTGAATCTGTGGATAGCGTGTATGTCGAAAAGGTGGAAGAATCAATTATCCAAGCCACAAGACTTCTGTTGAGAGAATATGGGGTTAGAAAAAGCGGCGCAGCCATTAGGGATGCAATCGATACTCCACATCAACATGTAGGACCGAAAGAATCAGTAAGTGCATTATCTGTTTTGGGTTTTAAAGCAAGTTTTGGACTTTTAAATATCAAAAAGCTGTCCGAAGATTTTTTCCCACTAATTGGATTCAAAAAAAATGGTGAGGCTGTGTTAATACACTCCCCGCCAATTGATGGCATAATATCCGTAACAAACGCAGATGATCGAGTAAAACAAGAGATTAAGTTTGATGAGTATACAAAAAATTATTCTAAATATGCTGTAATAGTCAAGCAACTGACTGATCGGGAAAAAGCAGATCGTAGTGGCCACTGGTTCTTCAGCGCTTTTAGAAAGAGCAAATGGATTTACGTTCAAGTAATGATAGCCGCTATGGTTTCTAACTTTTTATCTTTAACTACAGCACTTTTTACGATGACCGTGTATGATAGGGTTATCCCTAACGGAGCATTTGAATCGTTAATAGCTTTAAGCATCGGAGTGATGATTGCATTAGGTTTCGATTTTTTGATTAAAAGTCTTAGGGCAAGTTTTGTTGACAGAGCATCAAAAAGAGCTGACCTAGAAATATCCAGAAGACTATTCGAAAGAATACTTACTCTTACTCCCGATGAACAACGACAAAAGACAGGTGCTATGGCTGGTACTGTACGTGAATTTGAAACTTTACGTGAATTCTTTAATTCATCAACCCTAGTAATTCTCATCGACTTACCATTCGTATTTTTCTTTATTTATGTTATTTCACTAATAGCCGGACCCTTAGCATATGTATTTTTAGCTGCCGTACCTTTGGTAATTATAGTTGGCCTGGGCATTCAGCCATTCCTATCTAAAATAACCAGAGGCTCCGTTCAAAGTGGGATGAACAAGCAAGCGGTTCTCGTGGAAACTCTCAATGGCCTAGAGACAGTAAATGCAACTGGCTCAGGCAAGTTGATGCGTAAAAGATACGAGGATGCGCTGAACGATCAAGCTGACGGAGGAAACAAAATACGTGCCTTGAGTATGTTTATTGTTAACTTTGCCGCATCAGTTCAACAGTATGCTCAAGTTGGAGCAATATTTTTTGGTGTCTATTTAATTGTTGAAGGTCAGATTACGCAAGGCGCACTCATCGGCGCAGTGATACTTGGTGGGCGGACAATGAGCCCACTTTCACAACTTGCTAATACCTTAGCCAGAGTAAATGGTGCTTTAACTGCTTACAAAAATTTATCAAAACTCATTGGAAATAGTTTTAACAGTGCTGCAAAAATATCACCAATTAGTAGAGCCTCACTTAACGGTGACATTGAATTCAAAAATGTAACTTTCCAGTTTGAGGGTGCAAAGCAAGCCGCCATAAACAACGTCTCTTTTAAGATACCAGCAGGCCAAAAAGTTGCTCTAGTTGGTAAAATGGGATCTGGCAAATCAACCATGTCTAAGCTCATAGCAGGAATGATAGAGCCTACAGCAGGTGCAATTCTCGTCGATGGAATTGATGTAAGGCAAATTGATTCTGCAGATATTAGAAAAAATATTGGTGTTATGCTTCAAGACAGCTGGCTTTTCTCGGGAACGATTAGAGAAAACATCCAAATGGGCTTCAATGAATATGATGATGACCATATCCTAGAGATTTGTAAAGTTGCTGGTGTTGACGATTTCGTGGGGGCACATCCTAAGGGATATGAACTTGAAATAAAAGAACGCGGTATCGGGCTTTCAGGGGGACAAAAGCAAACCATAAATTTAGCCAGAAGCTTGTTGCATCATCCGGAGATTTTACTTCTAGATGAACCCACTAGCTCTATGGACCAGGGGACTGAAAAAAAGGTCATCGATTCATTGAGAGAATTTTGTATTAGAAAAACTATGCTGATAGTTACTCACCGCAACCCAATACTCGCGATGGTAGACAGAATTTTTGTCATTGAAAATGGCCAAATCATATCTGACCAAACTCCGGAACAGTTGGGAATTAAGAGGGTTGCCATTTAATGAGTGACAGAGAGTTCAAAATGCTCGCAAAAGAACTGGCGGGCAAACAGCGTAATTCATCATCAATATTATTATC
>NZGN01000112.1:0-11306 GCA_002691045.1 Marinovum sp. | reverse complement strand
ACACATACAAGAAATTGAGGAATTGGGTGGTATGGCAAAAGCCATAGAAACAGGCTTACCAAAAATGCGTATTGAAGAAGCCGCCGCTAGAAAACAAGCCCGAATAGACAGTGCAAAAGATACTATTGTTGGTGTTAATGCTTATAAGAACAAATCCGAAGAACAAGACTTGGATATTTTGGAAGTAGACAATACAGCAGTCCGTTTATCTCAGATAAAACAACTCCAAGATCTCAAAGACCAACGCGATGAAGTCGCTGTACAACAAGCTCTAGATGCCATTAGCCAAGCCTGTGAAAATGGGGAGGGCAACTTATTGGCTTTTGCTGTAGAAGCCGCCCAAAAACAAGCTACTTTGGGCGAAATTTCGTATGCTTGTGAAACAATTTTTGGTCGCTATCAGGCACAAAACAATTCGATATCAGGTGTTTATAAGATGGAAATAGAAGACAACCCACATTTCAAAGCAGCTTTAGAGCTTAGTGCTACATTTGAAAAGCAAAAAGGAAGACGTCCCCGTTTGATGGTCGCTAAGATGGGACAAGATGGCCACGATAGAGGAGCTAAAGTGGTAGCCACCTCCTTTGCCGATTTGGGCTTTGATGTGGACATGGGCCCTTTGTTCCAAACGCCTAAAGAAGCCGCCAAACAGGCCATTGAAAATGACGTGCATATTTTGGGCATATCTTCTCTGGCAGCAGGACACAAAACCTTAGTGCCACAAGTCATTAGTGAACTTGAAGCTGTGGGGCGTGGCGATATATTAGTTATTGCTGGTGGCGTGATTCCACAACAAGACTACGATTTCTTGTACCAAGCTGGAGTGAGTGGTATTTTTGGACCCGGAACAGTCATTGCCCAAGCGGCTATTGACATTTTAAAGCAATTGCTCGATGAATAAGCTCAGTCAAGAGGTTATAGCAGGGAATCGTTCGGCATTGGCTAGAGCCATTACCCTTGTGGAAAGTACACTTGCCGAGCATCAGCAAGAAGCCCTTAGTATCCTACAAGACATATTACCCCATAGTGGACAATCTTTACGTATAGGTATAACGGGAGTTCCCGGAGTAGGCAAAAGCACTTTTATAGAAGCCCTAGGTAAACACCTTACAGCACAAGGCATTAAGGTAGCTGTTTTAGCCATTGACTCCTCTAGTGAAAAATCAGGAGGCAGTATATTGGGTGATAAAACCCGTATGCAAGAATTGTCGGTTGATGATTTGGCATTTATTCGCCCCTCCCCAACAGCAGGTTCTTTGGGTGGCGTAGCCAAAAAAACACGAGAAAGCATACTCCTTTGCGAGGCTGCTGGTTATGAAGTCATACTAATAGAAACGGTAGGCGTAGGACAATCCGAAACAGCCGTTCATTCTATGGTGGACGTCTTTTTATTGCTTATGTTGGCTGGGGCTGGTGACGAGCTACAAGGCATCAAACGAGGCATAATGGAAATGACGGATATTTTACTCATCAACAAAGCCGATGGGGACAACCTCATTCCAGCTAAAAAAGCCCAAGCCCAATACAAAACAGCCTTACATCTTTTCCCTCCTAACTCCAACGGTTGGACTCCACAGGTGGGTATTTGTTCGGCATTAAAAAAACAACACATTGACCAAGCTTGGGAAACTATAGAGGCTTATCGCAAATGGACCCAAGAACGAGGGACATTACAAAGCCAACGCCAAGAGCAAAACCGCTATTGGTTTCATCAGATGATAAAAGTCCGTTTGGAAGATGACTTTTATAGCCAACATCAAAGCCAGATAGCCCAATTGGAACAAGAAGTCATAGAGGCTAAACTAAGCCCATCACAAGCCTTACAACAACTCTTTCAGTGAAAAAAGGCGTCTTTTATATGCTAGGTTCTACACTAGCTTTTGCCCTCATGCAAATCTGTGTGAAGTACTTGCCACATATTCCAGCCCACGAGCTCATTTTATTCCGTTCCATCGTCTCTATCGTTTTGAGTGTGGCTATGCTCCAAAAGTTAGGTATACCCCTATTGGGCAACAATAAAAAGGTTTTGTTGATGCGAGGTATTTTTGGCACTACTGCTCTTTTACTATTTTTCTATACTTTACAAAACATACCTCTAGCAAGTGCCGTGACTTTGCAATACCTTTCGCCCATCTTTACTGCCCTCTTTGCAGCTATCTTTCTGAAGGAAAAAATGCAAATCAAACAATGGCTATACTTTGGCGTTTCCTTTGCTGGAGTAGCCTTGATAAAAGGTTTTGACGAGCGTATTTCGATCACCTTTATGCTCATAGGCATTTGCTCGGCTATGTTTTCAGGTATGGCATACACTTGCATACGCCAACTCAAAGACACAGAACACCATGTAGTCGTAGTCTTGTATTTCCCTTTGGTGGCTATTCCCATTATGTCGGTACTATCCTATTTAAATTGGGTGATACCTGAAGGCACAGACTGGTTGTACCTTTTACTGATGGGACTGTTTACTCAAATTGCCCAAATACTAATGACTAAGGGCATACAAAGTGGTGTAGCCAACAAGATGATAAGTCTTAAGTACGTGGGCACCATTTACGCCTTAACTATTGGTTACCTACTCTTTGGGGAAAGTTATGGCATCATGAGTCTATTGGGTATTGCTATGGTCATAGCAGGTGTGGTACTGAATTTGTGGAAGAAAAGGGTCAAATAGCACGAGCAAGGCTTATCCATTGTTTTTTCATGGTTTTTTAAGTCTTTAAAATAAGGAATCCATGCGGTTAAACATGGATTGCTTCATAAAAAAACTTGAAAAAATAAGCTTATTGTTAGCAGTTAAGCTATTCCAAATATAAGTTATTTATTGTAACGGAAATTCTTTTTTTATCAACAATTGCAAATCGTGGCAAGTATCCACGACATAATGGGGCTGATGTTCTGAAAAATCGCCGTGACCGTAGCTGACACCAACACATAGCATGTGGTGGTTTTTGGCTCCAATAATATCAAATTTAGTATCGCCAATCATCAAACAGTCTTTAGGGTCTAGGGCGTACTTCTCAAGNATATAAGCTATAATTTCTGTTTTGTNGCTACGNCTATTGTCCAAATTACAACCTACTATCTCCACAAAGTATTTATCTAATGCGTGNTCTGCTAATATTTCTTTCGCAAAGACCGTNGGTTTAGAAGTCGCTACATAAAGGGTGNAGCCTTCTTGCTTGAGGGCATGTAANACATCNGCAATACCTGTAAACAAAGCGTTTTGGTGTATGCNCGTTTCAGCATAATAACGTCTGAAATGACTNACTGCCTCNAAAGCTTGTTNATAGCTNAGCTTTAACTTCTCTTGAAAAGAATCCATAATGGGNGGNCCTATGAATNGNTGCAACTNCTCTTCGNTAGGCATCACTNCNCCCATCAAATCGGCAGCATGACGTATNGAATTGACAATGCCTTCTTTGGGCTCTATNATTGTGCCGTCAAGGTCAAANAANANNTGNTTCATTNCTTATNAATCTANNTCATATCCCTTAGGGGATTGTTNAAANGATNAAATAATTGCTAAGGTCAAGTACNGNGNCATCAATTGGCTGTGATTTCAAACTCTGTTCGTCTGTTATTNGCTCTACCNGCTTTGGTNTTGTTNNTATNTACTGGACGACTTGCNCCATANCCCATAGCNGTAACTCTACTCCCATCTACAGAACGAGAAACTAAATAGGCTCTAACGGCTTCTGCTCGTCTTTGNGATAGCTTTTGATTGGCAGCATCGCCACCCACATTGTCNGTATGTCCAGAAAGCTCAATCTTAAGACTNGGTACATCGGTCATCAGTTGTATCAAACGGTCTAGCTCNGGATANGAATCTATCTTAACCTCAGCTTTCCCNGTATCGAAGAATACGTTTCTCAAAGCAATTTTACTNCCNATATCGATGTTCTTCAATTCNATNTCTTTATTAATCATNTTGTAGGCTGANCCTTCAGGTAAATTGAAGTTTTCTGAATGGAATAAATAGCCTTCTGCCTCTACCGAAATACCATAATTCAATCCNGATGGTANNGACAATAAGAATTTNCCCGTAGCACTNTTAGANCGCATAACGGCATANACATCTCCCGTAGCNTTATCAAATATTTTTATTTCTGCTTCTATAGGGTCTTGCAATAGNCCATCTAAAATACGCCCTTTGAAAACNGTTAANCTATTCGCCACNGTAACNTCCACACTTTNTGGNATGTAGGTGTCTTCTANAGGCGAGGCAATACTAGCAATGAGNTTNTCCTCACTAGCNACGGTCGGTTTTTTAGGTTCGCCCCAAAAGGTAGCACAATANATGTCCATACCGCCATTNCCNCCATCTCTNTTAGAGGCGAAGTAGGCTTTTTTACCATTGGCAGAAATGNTNAAATACAATTCATCGTANGGGGTATTTATAGGANAACCCATATTGATAGGTTCGCCCCANAGNCCCAATTCGTTACGGTAAGAAACAAANACATCATAGCCTCCTATNGACGTATGCCCCTGNGAACAGAAATACATGGTTTTGCCATCGGNNGCCATATATACCGANCCTTCTTGAAAACCTGAATTGACCTCTTGCCCTGCACTCTGTGCTTTTCCCCAAAAGGTTTCNTNCATATCTTTTTTNCCACTNAAACTNATNTTCTTATCGCCACCATAGCCCCCATCGGTAATNAAATANACTTTGATATCTTGAGGGTCGTAAGAAGCAAANGTTTCATTGGCATCGGTATTGACNACCTTNGACATCTTGAGCTTAGGCTCACTCCATTCNGTTCCNTTGAGTTTAGATTCGTAAATATCACTTTGACNATCGGTNTATTTGAATAATAACAAACGCTGACCGTCATAGGCNAAAGAAGANGATACATCATCGCCCTCGCTATTTANACTNTTTAGGGCTTTTAAAGATTGCCACTTTCTNTTTTTNCGCTCAGCCGAGTANATATCAAAATTACCNCTCTTGTTNGTGTTGAAGATAATCTCTGAACCATCAGCAGAAATACTCGGNGCTATGTCATCGTAAAAGGAATTTAACTCCTTNACGTTATCTACCCATACTCGTGTTTTCATACCAAAAATCTCAGCACCACTCTTACTTTCNTTTATGTGCTTTCTNTTCAGCTTCTTGTAGGGTTCTAACTCTTTATCNCTAGCTAAAGTACCATAGCGTAAAAACGACTTTTCAGCTTCTTCAAAATCTTGNTCTAACTGATAGGCTTTACCNANTAAAAAATATAAAAAAGGNTCTGNNTNATCTCCNGCCAANTCTAANGANTTTTTAAGGAAAGGCATAGCCTTGTAAGGGGTNTTGGTATACAAATANGCNTGACCTACTTTTCTATTTAAATCTGNATTATTNGGGTTAAACTCCTGAGCAGGTAAATAAAATTCTAAGGCTTTGGAGTACTCATTAGCGGCGTANACCATAGNCAANACTTGAGCCTTTCCTTTCTCNAACCATTCGTCACCNGANTCTAAATTNGCTTTGGCTTTTTCAAAACCTGCTTTATNGTCTTTAAAATTACCTTTCTTGAAAGCTACATCTTGAGCGAATAAGCNACAAGTCATTAANGATAATACTAGTGTAATAAACTGTTTCATNTCTCTATTTATTCGCAATTGTTAATGTAATATTCATTNGCTTTTTCCATACCCAATTGATAGGCTTTTTGCCAGTCTTGACAAGCCCCNTCAACATCTCTTAGCATTTCTCTNGTAATACCTCTNTTGAGTANAGCTGTNNCATTTTTGGGCTGTAGCTTAACCGCTTGTTCCAAATCAGCNAAAGCGCNAGNATAGTGTTCTTGCAAGTGATANATGGCAGCTCTNTTGCATANTGCCATAGCATAATCGGAATTTATCTCTATCGCTTTCTTAAAGTCNTTGAGTGCCATATCGTAGTTCTCGGATTCAAAATAGACNGTNCCNCTNTTGTTGTATGCCATTTCATAATTNGCATCGNACTGTATGGCTTTNGNGTAANANTCAATGGCTTGGTCTTTATCCCCTGCTTTNCGATAAGCACTTGCTAAATTGTTAAAAATAAAAGCTTGGGGATCATTCTTACTAGCTTCTAAATAATCGGCTATGGCCTTNTCATAGTNTTCTANTGCTCGNAAACAACTGCCCCTATCGTTTAGCGCATAGGCATAANANGGNTCTATCTTTATGGCCTTAGAATAGGCTTTGATAGCATTATCGTAATCCTTTTGTAAATANTACAATACACCTTGNTTNTATGCCGCCTCAGCTCGACTAGGNTCNANGGANAATAAACGATCATAAGTNCTNAGGGCTAGTTCCTTATTATTNAATAATTCGTAACACTTGGCAATATTAAAAATGGCATCAAAATAGCTGTCGTCTATGCTAAAGGNACTTTCAAAATCAGAAATAGCTACTTCATAATTCTTTAACTCCTTGTGNGATAAACCTTTATTAAAGTAAGCGTCNGCATTAGCAGAATCCAAAACAATAACAGATTCAAACGACGTAATAGCTTTTTTAAAGTTAGATGACGTAAAGGACTCTGTACCAGTATTATATGATTCTTGTATCTTTTGAATTAAAGCGTTATTGGTATTGATAGCCGCTATAGAATCTCTAAATTGGATTTCTTTACTTGTAAGCGTACTATCAGTTTCTTGCTGTCCGTACGCCCAAAAAAAGCCTACAGTAAAGATTACAGACATAAAATATTTATTCATTTTGTTTTTTTTCTAAAATTAAAAATAGTGTTTGACTCCAAAGTGATTTAATTCTAAAGTTTTCTACAATTTATCAACGCTTCCAAGTGGCTGAATAAACTAATACTTCCGTATCTTTCATAGGGAAAATTTTAAGGGATTTGTAATCTGTTCCCTCCTTTTGATTATACTCTCGATGAGCATTGTCGCAATAGGGTAAGTTTTTACTCAACCCACAACTACAAAAACTGTATCGCTTGCCTTCTAATAATTTTACCTTAATGGCTTCTACTATTTTATCTTTCATTTTTAAAAAGTTTAAAGATTCATACTTCTTCTTATGCTACTAAATTAGCAATATAATATCCGTTAGGCAAATGACTAAAATTGATATGCTCTTGTTCTTTTATATATTTACTGAACACCAATTATACATGTAAATGAAAATAATGCAAAGGGAGTCTATAGGCATAATATTAGTACTTTTTTCATGTCATTCTTTTAATTTGTCTTTAGTAAAAATACAATAATAAAATGATTTCCAAAAAAAACTATTTTTGTGAGATGAACACATTGTATTTCAAACTCATTTTATGCTCACTTCTAATCTTAATCTTAGTAAGTTGTGACACCCCAAAATCATTGACCAAAAAGGGCGATAAATTCGCTGAAAAGAATCTGTATCAAGACGCTATTATACAGTATATGAAAGCCCTAGATAAAAAAGGAGATTTTATTGCTGCTAAAGAAGGGCTTAGGTCTTCAGGACAAAAGCAAGTAAACGCTTATTTAGATGATTTTTTCAAGTCTAAAAACTTTGGCGACAAAAGAGCTGCTATCTATAATTACAGAAATGCTAATGACACAAAAGAAAAAATAAAAAAGTATAATATCACTATAGATATCCCTAGCACATACACCAACGATTATAAAAGCTTGGTAGATGATTATGTCAGTACAATATATGTTGAAGCCATGGACTTTTTAGAACAAGAGAATTTTTCTGAGTCTGAAAAACTGCTAAAAGAAGTAGCCCTACTTAAACCTAACTTCAAAGATGTTAACGACCTTAAAAATGTTGCTACTTTTGAGCCTATCTACAGAAAAGCTAATGAATTTCTAGAGTTAGAAAAGTTCCGCTCTGCCTACTACGAGTACGACAAAATACCCGACTCTTACCAAGAAACTAAACAAAGAAAAGCACTAGCTCTTGAGGCTGGACTATTTACAATTGCTATCGTAGAATTTCAAAACGCCACACGTCAAAGTGGTGGCGAATCGGCCATATCGGCACTAGTGAGTGACAAAATGATGAAACTTAATAATCCCTTCATCAAACTTGTTGATAGAACCTACACTCAAAGTTTTATAGACGAACAAATTATGGGACTTAGTGGTCAAGTAGCAGAAAATACTAACGCTCAAGCGGGTGAGCTAATCGGTGCTAAAGCTATTATTTCTGGTAAACTAGTCAGTTTTTCTAAACAAAAAAACCCAATCGTTAGAACTGAAAAAAAGGCTTGGGCAGAAAAGAAGGTTCGTAAGTATGACGAAGAAACAGAAAAGTATTATTACGAAACGGTATATGATAAAATAAAATACCAAGAATACAGAGGAAGTACTAGCGTACAAGTAGGCTTTCAGTTTCAGCTTATTTCTACTGAAAGTGGAGAAATACTATTAACTAAACTCGTTAATTTTAACCGTCGTGATGATGTCCATTTTACTGAATCTAACACTAACTATAGGAATATTGTTCCTGGTAATTGGAGATGGCAAAGTAAACAAAGTCCTAACGATGTTGTAGAAACCTCATACTCCCAAAAGAGAGCCTTAAGAAACTTGTTTAAAAACAAGAAAACTCTCCTATCAGTGAACGCTTTAGCTAACGATATCTATCAAGAAATTGCAACAGAAGTGAGTCAAATGGTTAACAATTATAATCCAGAAAATGAATAAACTATACCCACTACTTCTTAGCCTTTTTATTATTTCTTGTCAATCCTCAAAACAGACTACCGAGCTAGATGCTGGTATTCCTGCTTGGGTAAAAGAATTTCCCGTTTCTGATAGCCATTATATTGGGATAGGCATAGCCGATAGAAGTACTCATCCCCAAGACTATATTCAAGTAGCACAACAAAATGCACTGCAAAACCTCAGCTCTCAAATTAAAGTCAGTATTTCTTCTCAATCGGTATTTTTACAAATGGATAGAGAATATGGCTACGAAGAAGATTATAAATCTAACATCGAAGTAAAAGCTAACGAAATACTTGAGGGCTACGAATTGGCAGGTACGTTCACACAACAAAATGAATATTGGGTATATTACAGACTCAGCAAACAACTGTATCAAGAAACTAGAACGGCTAGAATACAAGAAGCGATAGAAGAATCTAAATACTTTTTGAATAAAGCCATCATGTATCAGACGCCACTCAAGGAAAAATACATTTACTATGTTAAAGCCTTAGATGTTTTGGAACCCTACCTTAGTGAGCCTCTAAAAACTGAATTTGACAGAGAAACCGTATTTCTAGGTAGTGAAATTATTGCTCGTTTTCGTTCTTACATAGACGACTATCAAATCTTTTGCCAAAGCAAAAAGATAAAAGCCATGATTGGTAACTCTCTAGATAGAATTAAATTGACCGTACAACATGAAGGTAATCGACTATCTGACATACCGCTAATTACTTCATCAGTTTTTCTAGAGTTAAAAGACCTCAGCCAAAGTACCGATACCAATGGTGTTTTTATCACTTCTGTACCCAAAATAAATAGTGTTGAGACTGTACAAAAAATAGAAGTCGGTATAGGCTTTCAGACTTGGCTAGATGAAGGTAGCGATAGCGACTTCATAAAGAAATTGTTCAAAGGCATTAAAACCCACCAAATCAATGTACCAGTTTATGTATATACACCAACAATATATGTGCAAACTGAAGAAAAACATTTTGGTAAAGATGAAAATGGCTCAGACTTACGCATTGCTGTAGAATCTGCCCTTAGTGAGATGAACTTCACTCCTGTCGGCAATAAAAACGATGCTCAAATATTTCTTACTGTAAAAGCCGATACTAGAAAAGGTATAGAAAAGAAAGGACAAAAAATGTTTACGGCATTTTTGGATATGAGTATACAAGCTAAAGACTTAGAAAATAGAGTCATATTCAGTAAGACCATTAATAAAATTAAAGGGATACAGTTAGATTTTGAACAGGCAGATAACGAATCCTATCAACAAGCTATTAAAGAAATTAAAAAGACTATTATCCCCGATTTCGTCAATAGTTTTGTCAAAGACTAAAAAAAACTCGCCCTAAGGCGAGTTTTATATTTCAAAATAATAGCTATTTCTTAGTATCCATTAGAAAGCTTTTCCATTTCTTTTTCAAATGTTTCTTTAAATTTCTCATAGTTATAATCTGCCTTTATCTTTTCATCTTTAGAAAGTCTTTCGTGATATTTAGAGGCTAATTTTTCAGCTGCTAACTCCAATGCCATATAGCATTTGTACTTGCCATCAGAAGTCTTAGTCATCTTTTCACAAATCGTAATAACACCGTTTAAAGTTTCGTCAACAACAGTTCTACTCATTTCATTGAACGTTTCTGTTACCTCTTCCTTGTTATTAAACTCAGTAGAGCTCACATAATTATCTCCAACTATTTTCATCGTTGAACTAATGGTTTTAGCTAATTCTGCCTGGGCATTAGAACGTGCCTTCTTCTTTGCAGTCATCTGGTCTAGACTTTCCCCTAATGCATTACCTCTAAAGGTATTTTTATCAGAAAAATACTTGTCTCCAGAACAATACTGCTCTATTAATACTTCTCCTTGGTCTTCTACACTCAATCCTTTGTTGGATTTACAAGAATATATCGTTGCTACTGCAAACAATAATAAAATATAATTACTCAGTTTCATAAGTTATAAAATTAGTTTGTGCTCAAATTTAAACTTTTTTATCAAACTTTTATTTTGTGAAACATCAATTTAAATTTTACTTAGAATATATTAATATGCTATTTTTTAACGATATTTGTAACACTATAACCATTATAATAACAACACATCATTATGAAAAAGTACCTTATTCTATTATTTGTTACACTGCTATTTAGCAACACCTTTGCTCAAGTTCAAGTTGGTAACACCACCCTTACTGAAAGAGAAGTTATCGGAGGACTAGACGTTCCTTGGGAAATTAAATGGGGACCTGACAACCATATTTGGGTAACCGAACGTTCAGGAATCGTTAGCCGAGTGAATGTAGAAACTGGAGAACAATATATCCTATTAAACCTAGCCCCTCAGTTATACGACCAATACGAATCGGGGCTATTAGGTATGGAAATACATCCTGACTTCAACAATGGCGCACCATATGTATTTATGGCTTACACCTATTATTCTACTGGTGGTGCTAGCGAAAAAATTGTATACTATGAATATGATTTTGATAATGACGCTCTTATCAATGAAACTATAATGGTAGATGGTATAGATGGCAACAGCACACACATTGGTTGCCGACTTTTAGCTATAGACAACACCACTTTATTAGTCACAACTGGTGATGCACAAGATTGGATGGCTTCTCAAGATGAAACAGCTCTAACG
>NZGN01000111.1:0-14011 GCA_002691045.1 Marinovum sp. | reverse complement strand
ATCGTTACATTAACTCCAAGGCGGGCAAATGCTTGGGCCAACTCAACACCTACAGGACCGCCACCCAACACAAGCAGATGTTCAGGCTTCTTGGTTAAATCAAAGATGGTTTGGTTTGTGTAATATTGAACATCCGATAAACCGCTAATGTCGGGAACTGGTGTGTGAACACCTGTGGCTATAACTATTCGGCGAGATTGAATTTCATAAGCTCCAGCAACCACCGTCGTTTCATTCACAAACTGCCCATACTCTCGGATGACATTTACTCCTAAAGAGCGAAACCTCTCCTCACTATCGTGAGGTTCAATTTCATTAATCGCATCTCTTACAAAACCCATAGCATCATTAAATTGCTTTGGTTTTCGCTGATTACTAAAGGAGATTAAAGCTTTGGAAGGAACGCAGCCGTAATTAAGGCAGTCACCACCCATCTTATCACCCTCAAGTAACACTACCTTAATCCCAAGCTGAGCTGCGCCTGCGGCAACAGACAAACCCCCTGCCCCAGCACCTATTACCAGCAAGTCCGTTTTAATTTTTACGGTCATAGTTGTACCTTGCTAACCTAATAAAAATTGGTGATGCGATGAGAACTACTAGGCATATTAACGGAACTAAAAATTGAAAAGACCAAAAAACTGTTAAATCTGGAGCTTCGCCTTGATCAAAAAATACACCAGCATTCGAGCCAATGAGTGTAAAAACAAATCCCCCAGGTATAATGCCAAAAAATGTTGTCCACACAAAGTTTCTCAAACTGACACCTGCAATCGCAGGCAAAATGTTTGCCACAAAAAAGGGAACAACAGGAATTAATCTTAGAAGTAAAAGAAGGTTTATTTCGTTCACTTTGAGCTGTTCGATTAGATTTTTAAATCTGTCAGAGTTTTTATCCAACCCTCTAAAAGTATCTCTAAATCCCATTCTAACTGCCAAAAATAAAAGTGTGGCACCCAAAGTGGCAGACACTACGTTCAAAGTTAAACCGACTTTGAGTCCAAATATAAAACCTCCCGTCACAGAAAGAACGGTGGCTCCAGGAATAGAAATTGTGACCACCAAAACGTAAATAAGTGAAAAGATTACGACTGTAATAAAATAGTTGATATCGCGAAACGTTAAAATTTGATCACGATTTGTGAGAAAGTCTTCAAATGTAATATTTTTAGCACCCAAATGGAATGCAAGTACGAAAGCCAAAGCGATCAATATAGCCGGAATAAATCTTTTCATCAATTTCTACTAAAGTTGTCCAATCGTCTTGCTATATCAAGGAGCCATAAAAAACTTAATGAAAATATAGTTCAAAACCATGAAAAATCAGAACTTTGCCATCTTTTTAATAGAATAAATCATTTTGAAGATTAATTTTTATTTATTATAAACATCGATTTGACTTATCCTCTCGATCGGCTTATTAGCAGGGCTTCAAGAAATACACGGTGCGAATCTGAGTTTTTGCATCAAAGTTTAACGGAGTTGAAGCGATGAAGCGCACATTTCAACCTTCTAATCTAGTTAGGAAGCGTCGTCACGGTTTTCGTGCGCGCATGGCTACAAAAGCAGGTCGTAAAATTTTAAACGCACGACGCGTGCGAGGCCGTAAATCTTTAAGCGCTTAAATTCAATCCATCAGGAATGAAAACAGCATATTATGCCCCAGCAGTTAGATAACGCTGAGAATACTAAGACTAATTCGCAATCCCTAAAGGCTGACTTACAAACGTTAACTAAAAGACAAGATTTTATCTTGGCTTCCAGAGGCCTGAAGCACTCTTGCGATACAATGATTGTTCAAACTAAGAAGAACGATTTAAGAACAGTTAGAGTGGGAATTACTTGTTCAAAGAAAGTTGGGAATGCAGTCGTTAGAAATCGAGCTAAAAGGCGTTTGCGGGCGATAACTCGTGAGGTTTTACCTACTTGGGGTCGCGTCGGGTTTGATTACGTTTTAATAGGTCGCCACGGCTCCACAATTTCATCAGAATTTAAAAACTTAAAAAATGATTTCATATCAGCTTTGGAAGCGTTACATCGTAAGTCAGATGGAGAAAATTAATGCGACCAACAGCATATATTGTGTCAATACCTGTACGCTTTTACCGCTTGGTAATTTCTCCTCTAATCGGATCAAACTGTCGATATCACCCGACATGCAGCTCATATGCATTAGAAGCACTTGAAAAACATGGGGCTTTAAAAGGGGGCCGGCTTGCCATAAAACGTATTTTCAAGTGCCATCCTTTAGGAGGTTCTGGAATTGACAATGTGCCAGACTAGTTTTGAAATCTTTATGATAGAAAAATGCTCAAAATTACACCTATCGGCACAAAAGCAAGCGGTAATTAGTCCCAATGTTTGATGATATAAACGACATACATCCCCTATTCAAAAATGCTCCATCGACAACAGAGTTTAAAAAACTTCGAAAGCGAATAATAAAGAATACCCGTGAGGCCATTGAGCAATATGGAATGATCGAGCGCGGTGCACGTTGGCTAGTCTGTTTGTCAGGAGGCAAAGACAGTTACACGCTTTTAGCAGCCATATATGAACTAAAATGGAGAGGTCTATTACCCGTTGATATATTAGCCTGTAATTTAGACCAGGGTCAGCCTGGCTTTCCTGCAACTACACTTCCAGAATTTTTAAAAGAAATGGAAATACCGCATAGAATAGAATTTCAAGATACCTATTCCATTGTTAAAGACAAAGTCCCTGCAGGTCGGACGTACTGCGCTCTTTGTTCGAGACTACGCAGAGGTCATCTTTACAGAATTGCTCGCGAAGAAAATTGTAGTGCCGTCGTACTGGGCCACCACAGAGATGACATATTAGAGACCTTTTTTATGAATATCTTTCATGGTGGGCGCCTAGCCACCATGCCACCCAAGTTAGTAAATGAAGAAGGCGACCTTTTTCTTTACCGGCCGTTGGCACACGTCGCTGAGCAAGACTGTGAAAGGTTCTCTCGAGCGCTTAAATACCCTATAATACCTTGTGATTTATGTGGATCACAAGACGGATTGCAGCGTCAACAAGTAAAGCAAATCCTAAATGGATGGGAAAAAAATTATCCTGGCAGAAGGCAGGTTATGTTCAAAGCTCTTATGAACACGAGGCCATCACATTTGCTAGACCCTCAACTATTTGATTTTGAGGGCTTAACAGTAAAAAAAACAAGCAGTGATAGTCCAAACTAATTAGAAGAATGGAAGTAAAATTCAGAGATTAATACTTGACCTTTTGGTACATACTCTGTTGAAACCGGGTAAGAAATTTGAATAGGTAGCTTATTTAATGGATGATCAAAATAAAAACCTAATTTTAGCATCAGTGCTAAGTTTTATAGTGATAATCACATGGTTTATTTTATTTCCACCACCTGAACCTGTACCTCGTGATGCAGATACTACACAACAGCAGCCTGAAGAGACGGAGTTAGTCCCTACTGCAGAATCTAACCAAACACCTTTGGTGAATACTGGAGAAACTGAAATTGCTGTTGAAGCTGAGCGTATTCAAATTGAAACAGAACTGTTAAGTGGTGCNATTTCTACGCAAGGTGGCAGAATTGATCAACTATCCTTAAAAAAATATCGCAACACAATTGCAGACGACTCTGACATAGTGANTCTGTTAAGCCCTGTCGGTCAACCCGAGGCATACTATGCCGCATTTGGGTGGGCTCCAGCCGTGGGAATAAAAGCGGATCAAGTACCTGACCCCAATACCATTTGGACAATTGTTGGTAATGATATTTTAACACCTTCGTCTCCTGTATCCTTGGCCTGGGACAATGGAAACGGTGTTACATTCATGCGCAAAATTTCCGTTGATGAGAAATATATGTTTACAGTGACACAAGGCATTGAAAACAGTTCTGGTTCAGAAATTTCTTTGAGACCTTATGGCCTCTTGAGGCGACACGGGGAACCAAAGGATATGAAAAACTTCTTTATTTTACATGAAGGAGTTGTTCGTATGTCTGACGGCGAACTCTCGGAAGAAGATTATGATGATATATCTGACCTACCAGTCTTAGAAAAAGAAGGAACGCATGCAGAGAGAATAGAGGTCCAAAATAGTGGATGGACCGGTTTTACAGATCATTATTGGATGACGACACTTATACCAGATCAGTCTTCATCTTTCAGATCAACAACTAAGTACTTTGCAGCTCAAAATATCTACCAAGTCGAGGCAGTTATGCCATCTGAAGTTATTGCAGACGGCACCACAACATCGGTGAGCACACAACTTTTTGCAGGTGCAAAAGAATGGGACACTATACGAAAGTATGAACAGGGGGGGGTAACTGGTTTTCTTGATAGTATAGATTGGGGTTGGTTTTTCTTCCTAACAAAACCAATGTTTGCCGTTCTTCATTGGTTGAATGTTATTATTGGCAACATGGGTTGGGCTATCATAGGACTAACTTTGATCATAAAAGCCGTATTGTTCCCATTAGCATATAAATCTTATGCCTCGATGGCAAAGATGAAAGAATTACAGCCAGAAATGGAAAAAATTAAGGAGCGAGTGGGCGATGATCGCCAAAAGCTCCAGCAAGAGATGATGGGCTTATACAGGAAAGAGAAAGTTAATCCGGCGAGTGGTTGCCTACCGATCTTAATACAAATACCAATTTTCTTTTCTCTCTATAAAGTGATATTTGTTACACTTGAGCTCCGGCATGCGCCATGGTTTGGCTGGATCAGAGATTTATCCGCACCAGATCCATCCACAATTTTGAACCTATTTGGGCTGCTACCTTGGGCAAACCCAACAACTCCCGGTTCGATATTAGCAATCATTTCATTAGGAATTCTTCCAATCTTATTGGGTATTTCTATGTGGTTGCAGCAAAAGCTTAATCCAGCCCCTACTGATAAAACCCAAGCTATGATTTTCGCTTGGATGCCTTGGGTTTTCATGTTTATGCTTGGTACTTTTGCTAGTGGTCTTGTAATTTACTGGATTGCTAACAACATGATCACTTTCATCCAACAATATCTAATCATGCGACGGCAAGGATACAAACCTGATGTCTTTGGAAATATTTTAGCAACTTTTAAGAAGAAAAAAGGTGCAGAGTGAAGTTAGTCCAGATTTGGAGATACCCTATCAAATCTCATGGATCTGAAAACCTTGAAACTATCGATATACTTAATGGTAAAACATTACCCTTAGATCGCAATTGGGCAGTAATTCACGACCAAAGCGAAGCCGACGGATTAACTTGGGCACCTTGCAGAAATTTTTCGCGTGTGGCTAAAGCACCGCAACTAGCTGCAATATCTGCAAACTGGATATCAGAAAATAAACTTGAACTAAACCACCCTTCAATTGGTAAAATTTGTATCAACCCTGACCATGAATCTGAAAAATTCATCAATTGGGTAAATCCTCTTATGCCTGAAAATCGGGCAGCATCTAAAAAATTGGTAAGATCAGTTCAAACAGGAATGACCGACACTGATTTTCCATCCATTAGTATCGGGAACTTAGCCAGCCATAGAGAAATCGAGAAACGGCACGGGGAAGAGCTTTCTTTACTTCGTTGGCGATGCAATCTTTGGGTCGACGGGTTTGCCCCTTGGGATGAGCATAAATGGATCGGGAAAAGTATAAAGATAGGCAACGTTACATTCAAAGTAGAAGAAGAGATTATTAGATGTCTTGCAACAACAGCAAACCCCATCACCGGAGTGCGAGACGTAGATACCCTTGGCCTACTAGAAAGTATGGGACAGGATGACTTCACAGTAGCAGCGACCGCTACTTCTGATGGTCAAATAAGGTGCGGGGACCCAGTAGAGGTTTTAGAGTGAAACTTTCATTTCCTATTTTTGAAGAGCTCGACGAAAAAAATAAGGAACTTGGTCGCCTATTATTTTCTAAGGAGACAAGCTTTGTCAAAGGTGTCGTCGACATGGCGGGGCTTCCAAACCCTGACAAAATTGAGATTTGCTTCGCAGGCCGTTCAAATGTCGGAAAATCAAGTCTTATTAATGCTTTAACCGGAAGAAAAGGATTGGCAAGAGCTTCAAATACCCCCGGGCGCACTCAAGAAATTAATTTTTTCTCTATACCAGACGGACATTACCTAGTCGACCTGCCTGGATATGGATACGCGAATGCCCCGATTAAAGTTGTTGAGAAATGGCAAAACCTTCTTAAACAATACTTAGCTGGACGCCAATCTCTTCGCAGAGCGTTTGTATTGATTGACGGTCGGCATGGCATCAAGAAAGTTGATACAGAAATAATGTCTATGCTAGACAGTTCTGCCGTCACATTCCAAGTAATATTAACCAAGTTAGATAAAGTTAAAGAAAAGGATCGTGAAGGCATGCTGAAGCAAGTACGGGAAAGTCTTCAAAAACATCCAGCTGCTTTTCCAGAAATCCTTCTAACATCATCAGAAAAGGGTTGGGGCATTCAAACTCTTAGATCAGTCATTGCCATGTTACCCTAGTTTCAGCTTGCGCCCTTTTATGGTATGAGTAAAAAGCTCTAAGCT
Source organism: Marinovum sp. (assembly GCA_002691045.1). Taxonomy (GTDB): domain Bacteria; phylum Pseudomonadota; class Alphaproteobacteria; order Rhodobacterales; family Rhodobacteraceae; genus Salinivivens. Next base: position 7,482 of record NZGN01000111.1, on the reverse strand, counting down.
TTGGGAAGTAAATATGAAGAAACAAGATATGAATCGTGATTGGATTGCAACTGCTCGTACTCTTTCCGAAGCACTTCCTTATTTACAACGATACGCAGAGGCTGTGGTCGTGATTAAGCTGGGCGGCCATGCCATGACCAGCGATCAGGGCATGGAAACATTTGCCAGAGATGTAGCATTGATGCGACAAGTTGGGATTAATCCAATTATTGTTCATGGTGGTGGCCCTATGATAAATGCCATGCTGAAAAAACTCAAAATAGAGTCCCAATTTATAAACGGCAAAAGAGTTACTGATCAGCCAACCATGGAAGTTGTCGAAATGGTCCTGAGCGGCAGTGTTAATAAAAAAATCGTACAAGCTATCAACGATCAAGGCGGACGTGCCGTTGGTTTGTCAGGTAAAGACGCCAAACTAATAGAATGTGAGCAAACTGATAAAGACTTGGGACTAGTTGGTTCACCATCCAAGATAAATCCATATGTTATAAGCACACTTATAGAAAACGATACAATTCCAGTCATTGCTCCATTAGGATACGGTCCCGGTGGAGAAACATTCAATATAAACGCTGATACAGCTGCTGGAGCTATTGCAGCAGCACTAAGAGCTGACCGATTACTTTTATTAACTGACGTATCTGGTGTTAAAAACAGTAATGACGAAGTAATTACTGAGTTATCGGCTCAGCAAATTAGAGATATGATCAAAGATGGAACTATTTCAGACGGAATGATACCCAAAACTGAAACTGCACTTTATGCTTTAGATGGTGGGGTAAGAGCAGTAGTTATATTAGATGGCCGTGTACCTAATGCCTGCTTATTGGAGTTATTTACCGAACATGGTGCAGGTTCTTTAATTAGAAATTAGCAAACAATATTGCCAATTTAATATTCTTAGCTAACTATTTTGTAGGGGAGCCAAAATGGAGCAAGAAGGAATAATACGTTTATCCATATTTTTTGGGCTGTTTTTTGTCTTTGCAGCCACGGAATATATTTTTCCAAGAAGAATTATTGGCAAAGGTAAAGCACGGCGATGGATCACAAATTGGTCGATCACTATATTAAACACTTTAACTTTACGTTTATTTTCAGTTGCTTTGCCTTTATTGGCCATTGGCGCTGCTTTTGATGCTCAAAATTTAAATGTTGGATTTTTCAATAGGATTAATTTTTCTTATTGGGTTGAGTTCTTGTTGGTTATCCTAATACTCGATTTTACAATTTGGCTTCAACATTTACTCACCCACAAGATCGGGTTTTTATGGCGCATCCACAGAGTTCACCATTCTGATGCTCAAATGGATGTATCGACTGCCATTCGCTTTCATCCAATCGAAATAGCTATATCAATGGTTTTGAAAATTGGGCTTGTTTACGCTCTAGGTGCAGATCCATTGTCTATATTATTTTTTGAAATTTTATTAAACGGAAGCTCAATGTTTAATCATGCAAATATCAAGATTCCAACTCGGATTGATAAAGTTTTGCGATTATTCATAGTTACTCCCGACATGCATAGGATACACCATTCCAGCGATCGCAACGAACATGATACCAATTTTGGGTTTGCTCTTTCAGTTTGGGATCGTTTTTTTCGTACATATAAAGACTATCCCCAAACGAAACATGAAGACATGGAACTTGGGCTAAATTGGCAAGATGAGAAGCCAGAGAAGCTTGGTTGGAGCCTAGCTCTACCCTTCAGAAAAAATGAATAAGGTGGCCTTAGACGACGATATAAAGGCAGAGGGATTGTCTATACTAGGAGATCTGCCAGTGTCACCTAGTGATCCTGTTCCTGAGGGAACACGATCTATATTAATGCTTGGTCCCGATGAACCAAATTTTTGGAAAATTTTTAAAGACAGTAGAGAATACAAAGATAAAAAACCTGATCCCTTAGATCGGTGGTCAAAACGCATAATTGATAATATCGCAAAAAAAAATAACTGTGTTCCACTATATCCCTTTGGTGGAGAGCCCTACAAACCATTTTATTCCTGGGCCCTCAGGTCTGGTACGGTCTGGTCATCACCAGTACATTTAGCAGTTCACAAAGATAGGGGTCTTTTTGTTTCCTTTCGGGGCGCTCTCGCTGTTAAAGAAAATCAAAAGAGCGAGTATACATTTGAAAGCCCTTGTACAAAATGTCCTGCACCCTGTTTAACAGCTTGTCCCGTCGATGCTTTTTCAGAAACTGGTTATGACGTGCTCAAATGCAAAAGTCACATAAGCGATTTAGATAGTAGTAACTGCAAGAGTTTGGGGTGTAAAACTCGCCGTTCCTGCCCCGTTGGGGCTGATTTCCGAGAGTTTGAACAATCTGCATTTCATATGGAAAATTTTTTAAGATGAAAACTATGGTGCTCATGAGACATGCAAAGTCGAGTTACTCTGGAGACTTATCCGATTTCGATCGATCATTGAACGAACGAGGCAACCGATCAGCCATAGCATTGGGAAAATGGTTGAAGGCTAATAGTTTTTTCCCAGATTTAGCTCTAGTTTCTGCGGCCACAAGGACGGTGCAAACATTTCAAGAATTAAAAATACGCTGCCCTCTTGAGAAAAAGCAAAAGCTATACCTGGCTTCTTCTGAAGAGATTTTTCATCAGATCAGACAGATTACTGTAAATAGTTTACTTGTTATTTGCCATAACCCTGGGATTTCAGATTTTAGTCAAAAAATTTCTTCTCAATGGCCGAACCATTCTAATTTTGAAGCTTTCCCAACTTGTTCAACTTGCATTATTGATTTTGATATAACTGATTGGTCTAATCTCAAATTTGGAACTGGAAAAATCAAAAAGTTTATAACCCCAAGGGATTTGGGAATTTTCTAAAAAACTTTAAAATAATTACTTTTGAACAGAATACTAGTGTCCAAGAATTTGACTCAAAAAGAGTTTAGTCCGATCAGATTGAGGATTGTCAAAAAACTCAGCTGGCTCGTTTTGTTCAATAATTTGTCCCTGATCCATAAATATCACCCTATTGGCAACTTGTCGGGCAAAACCCATTTCATGCGTCACACAAATCATTGTCATACCATCTTCTGCTAATTCAATCATTGTATCCAAGACTTCCTTAATCATTTCCGGATCCAAAGCAGACGTTGGCTCATCAAACAACATAATACGAGGACGCATGCAAAGAGATCGAGCAATAGCGACACGCTGTTGTTGGCCACCTGAAAGTTGGCCTGGATATTTTAAAGCCTGTTCAGGTATCTTAACCTTTTCTAGAAAATGCATAGCCGTCTCTTCCGCTTCCCTCTTTGGTGTTTTTCTCACCCAAATAGGCGCAAGAGTGCAATTTTCTAAAATGGTCAAATGGGGAAACAAGTTAAAATGTTGGAAACACATCCCTACTTCAGATCTTATTTTATCAATATTTTTTAAGTCAGATGATAGAACAGTACCATCAACGGTAATAGTACCGCGTTGATGCTCCTCCAATGCGTTAATGCACCTGATTAGAGTTGATTTACCTGATCCCGATGGACCACATATAACAATCCGCTCTCCTCGGTTCACCGTTAGATTTATATCAATCAAAACATGGAATGAACCAAACCACTTGTTCATTTCAGAAATTTCGATCGCCACTTCGTCTGAAACGGTCATTTGTGCAGATTTAGCCATATCCCCACTCCTATGATTTATGATCGGTTGCGAGCTGACGCTCGAGCCACTGTGAATATTGTGAAATACTGTAGCAAATTATGAAAAACAAAATTGATGCGAACCCAAATAACTCCCAATAAATCCCATTCCACTCAGTGCTCGAAACAATTGGACCACGGATCATTCCAACCAAATCAAACATTGAAATAACTGATACCAGCGTCGTATCTTTAAACAAACCTACGGAGACGTTAACGATACCTGGGATCGATATTTTAAGAGCTTGGGGCAGTATAATTAAACGCATGGATTGAGCGTAATCTAAACCTAAGCTGTCAGCCGCCTCGTATTGCCCCCTTGGTAAGGCAGCTAAACCACCTCTAATAACTTCGGCAATGTAGGCAGAACTAAACAGCGTTATCATGATGATAACACGAAGAATTAAATCAAAATTTGTGCCGGGAGGTAAAAAATATGCCAGCACTACATTCGCTACAAACAAAAGAGTTATAAGCGGAACGCCCCGAATAAATTCAATAAATACAACACATATACCCTTAATTATGGGCATATTTGATTGTCTTCCTAAAGCTAAAAGTATTCCAATTGGCAGCGATAGAGACACGCAAACTGTTCCCAAAATTATATTCAACATGAAGCCGCCCATATCTCTACTAGGCACCGCCTCTAGAGCAACAAAGTCTTCAAAAGTACTTTTAAGTGGCCCGCCTAAAGACCAAACAAGAATAGCAGTGACCAGTGCAGCTAAAAGACCGACGCCAAAACTGAAGCGTTTGTCGACCTGCACGAAAACGTAGTAGGCAGCCACAAACCCACATAAGGAGATCAACGGCCCCACAATTGTTCCACCCCAGATCAACCAAAAACCAAAAAACGGATATATACCCGTTAAAATTAGAAGCTTTCTAGGTAGTTTTGAAAACAAAACAGGTGCGACACTCGCAAGCAGTAATAGAAAGGCGATCGTAGGCCGCCAATATTGTTCCGATGGATACTTAAAGCCAAACACTAACTGGTTCCAACGTTCAGTAAGCACAGCAAAGCAACCTCCAGAAGCACCTTCCAAAATACCTTGGCAAGCTTTTAGGGAGGGAGCATCCCAGATTCCATTAGCCAGCCATGGGAAAAGGCCACTCAAAACTCTAAAAATGACGTAAATAGATAAAATTGTTAAAAAGGTATTAAAAACACTTGAGAAAAGATTTTCTCTCAACCATTTTACCAAGCCAGTTTCAGAGGCGGGCGGAGGAGATGGTTGAAGCGTCTCATGTCGAACAAAGGCTATTTGATCACTCATATTAACGCTCCTTAATCGCAACTGATTTATTGTAAACGTTCATGATTGCAGAAATACTTAGGCTAATAAACAGATAAAAAGCCATTAAAAGTAGAATAGCTTCAATCGCTCTACCGGTCTGATTGAGAGTTATACCTCCAAGGGTTCCCGTAATGTCCATATAACCAACAGCAATCGCTAAGGACGAATTTTTTGTTAAATTTAAATAATTAGAAATCATTGGTGGAATTATAACGCGAAGAGCCTGAGGCAGTACAACGAGACTCATTATCCGATTAGGCCTAATGCCTAAGGAAGCAGCAGCCTCAGTCTGGCCCTTGGATATTGCCAATATGCCAGCCCTTACGTTTTCAGCGATAAACGCCCCCGTATAAATAGCCAAAGCAAAAGTAAGAGCTACGAACGAGCCCCTAGCCCAAATACCACCCTTGAAATTAAAACCTTTCAAAGCTGGGTATTCCAACACAATTGGAAGTTCTCCAGTTGCAGCTATCACAAAATAAATAACGATAGCAGGTACAAATAAAATTCCTAAGCTTGGCCAAAACGTAGGGAGATCTCTACCTTGTGAATACAATAAACTACGAGCATATCTACGATAGGCAAGCATCACAAATATAGACAGCAAGAAAATACCTACAACCAGTAAGCCACCAGTTTGCAGTACCGGCTTAGGCATATAAATTCCCCTGCCTGTAAAAGCAAAAGCATCGAAAAACATTTCGGCTTCTGGAGGGTTGCCACCCCGCGCTTTAAAAGCTTTTGGTTGTGGAAGCGAAACTAAAAAGATTGCATTAATAATCAGTATCCAAATAAGGACTGGCACATTACGAAAAATTTCGACATAGGCCGCCATGATCTTGGCTACGATCCAATTGTTGGACAGTCTTAAAACGCCCGCTAAAACTCCAAAAATTGTCGCAAAGAAACAGCCAACTACAGCAACAAGTAATGTATTTAAAACACCAACAACTGAAGCTCTCCAGTGTGTGGATTGGCTATTATATTCAATTAGACGCTGATTAATATCGTAACCAGCTGGTTCCTCCAAAAACTCATATGATATGGAAAGTCCTGCTGTTTGTAGATTAAATATAAGATTGGAAATTAAGTAACCAACTGACGCGAACAACAGTATCATTGCAACGAGCTGAAAAGTGTATGAACGATAGCGAGTATCGCTTATTAACATCGACAGCCGGAAATTTCCGGCCGCTGAGTCAGTTTGCATTGTCATGAATGCTGTTCCTTAATTATTAATAAAACCTTCCCCTAAAGGCTAAAGGTTTTTAGTGCAATAAGCGCAGCATTAAGCTGCGCTTATTACTATCAACTTAACGGAAAGGTGGAGAGTAAATCAGACCACCGTCTGTCCACTGTGCGTTTAGTCCGCGAGCTAAACCGATAGGTGTGTTTACACCAATGTTAGCTTCAAAAATTTCACCATAGTTACCACCAACGGCAATCGCACGCTTCGCCCATTCAGCATCCAAACCAAGCATTTCACCTAATGTACCTTCAGTACCTAGAAGACGATTGATTTCAGGGTTATTTGTGCCCGCTGCCATTTCATCAAGGTTTGCAGAAGTCACACCAAGCTCTTCAGCAGTGATCAACGCATTCAATGTCCAACGAACTACATCGCCCCAGTTGTTGTCGCCATGACGAACAAGTGGACCTAAAGGTTCTTTGGAAACGATTTCTGGTAGCACTACGTGAGCGCTTGGATCTTCAAATGTTGCACGTGATGCAGCAAGTCCTGACGCGTCAGTTGTATAAACATCGCAAGCTCCAGCAAGATACTGCTGCATAGCTTCAGAGTTTGTTTCGATTGGAACTGGCTCGTAAGAAATGTTGTTTGAACGGAAAAAGTCCGCCAAGTTCAATTCTGTTGTAGTACCAGTTTGAATACAAACAGTTGCACCATCAAGATCTTTAGCTGAACTAACACCTAAGTCTTTAGGAGCCATAAAACCTTGCCCGTCGTAGTAGTTTACGCCGGTAAATTCAAATTTAAGATCTACGTCTCGTGAGAATGTCCATGTTGTGTTACGAGCCAACATATCGATTTCACCAGATGCAAGAGCCGTAAAACGAGTTTTACCTGTAGTAGGTACGAACTCAACTGCAGATGGATCACCAAGAACGGCTGCAGCAACAGCGCGACATACGCCAACGTCAAAGCCTTCCCATTCACCATTTGCGTCAGGCGATGCAAAACCAACTAGACCAGTTGTAACACCGCAGTTTAATTTACCGCGGGCTTTTACATCATCCATAGTGCCAGCAAGCGCAGCCCCTGCTGAAAGACCAGCAATGGTCAAAGCGCTAATAATAACGGATTTTTTCATATTTACCTCTTCCTGATTTCGCCTTGATAATTCAAAGCTATTCACATGGGTGATTAACCCAACTCTAATACCAAAGTAGGAAATCCCCAATTTAGTAGGCCACAGTGTTCAAATTCTGACCACTTGGTCAAGGGTTTTCATTAAATTTTTGCATAATTTTTCAATAAAATATTAAGAA
>NZGN01000110.1:0-11337 GCA_002691045.1 Marinovum sp. | reverse complement strand
ATAATCAAATTAAAACCGTGAAGAGTCACAGGTTTTATGGTCGGGCTAGCAGGACTTGAACCTGCGACCTTCCGTCCCCCAGACGGACGCGCTACCAGGCTGCGCCATAGCCCGACTTATTTTCGTTATTTCTTGATTTTCAATTTAGAACAAGAAGAAAATTCATCCTCCTACGATTAAGCTCTTTTATTTATGATATAATCTATGGAGTTTAATATTATCTCAAGTTCAGATCTGTTATGATCTGCTAGATCGTTGGTTTTTAGATAGTTCGAAATAGACTTATATGTGGCAGCTGGTCCAGCTTCTTTTGAGAATGGTATCGTATTTTCATCAGAAAACATTGAGAATTGACCGTCCACCTCGTTAAACTTTTGCGAGTATCGCGCTTCTTTTTGGGTTTCGATAGTTTTTGCCTCTGGAGCCAATACCATTTCTGCCTTTGTTTGAGTTTTGTCCTCAATGATTATATCGCTTGTGTCCAATGGTTTAGATAATTTGGATACATAATCTAATCCGTTATCTTTTATAATTTTTTGAGTGCCTTTTATGGTGATTCCATCTTCATGCAAAAGTTTTTTTATTCCCCCGATAATTAACATGTCCTTGGGTCTGTAATATCGTCTGCCTCCAGCTCTTTTAACAGGCTTAATTTGCTTGAATTTACTTTCCCAAAATCTTAGAACGTGAGTTTCTGTATCCAGCCACTCAGCTACCTCACTTATAGTTCTGAAAGCATCTGCTGATTTTGTCATTCAAATAACTTAAGAATTACCAGTTGCTACGCGTTCCTTGAGTAAATTAGAAGGGCGAAATGTAAGAACTCTTCTTGGTGCAATTAGAGCTTCATTGCCTGTTTTGGGGTTTCTTCCGATCCTTGCATTTTTATCTCTTAAGGAAAAAGTTCCAAAAGATGATATTTTTACTTGTTCTCCCTTTACCATGGCATTGCTCATATGTTGGAGAACGCTTTCAACTAAATCTGCCGACTCATTTCGGGATAGCCCCACTTCTCGAAAAACAGCCTCATTTAAGTCCATTCTCGTACGTGTTTTATCAACCATTTTTTCCTCCCGTTTGCACTCATTTTAAAGCGTAGGGTTTTTAACTGTCAACAATATTGCAGCTTTTATTTATCTTATACAAAAAAAATTGTTTTTTTACCAACGAAGTACGATTGCTCCCCAAGCTAAACCTCCGCCAATAGCTTCAGTAACAATCAAATCGTTTTTTACTATTTGTCCAGCCTCTGAGGCGACCGATAAAGCTAAAGGAATAGACGCAGCTGATGTGTTTCCATGATCTTGAACAGTTTTAATTACTTTTTGATCAGGTATACCCATCTTTCGGGCAGTTCCTTGAATGATTCTTATATTAGCTTGATGGGGGACGACCCAATCAATATCATCTGAATTTACACCGGCTTTTGCCATGGCCTTCTCTGATGTTTTTGCTAACTTCTCAACGGCATGTTTAAAAACTTCTTTGCCTTCCATCCTCAAATAACCAGTTCTCTTTGAAGCTACACCACCATCGACATGTAAAATATCTTTGTAATTACCATCGGAATTTAGATCTACTGATAAAATACCTCTATCTTCCTTGCTTCCCGAACAGGAATAGGCTTCTAAAACGACTGCTCCAGCACCATCCCCAAAAAGTACGCAGGTTGATCGATCATTCCAATCCATTAATTTAGAAAAGGTTTCGGAACCTATCACTAGTACTCTATTTGCCTGGCCGGAGATAATTTGTGCATTGGCAGTTGATAAAGCATAGATAAATCCTGCACAGACTGCCTGAACATCATAAGCAAAGCCACTTTTCATACCTAAACCAGCCTGAACCATTGTGGCTGCTGATGGAAAAGTGAAGTCGGCTGTTGAAGTTGCTAAAATAATTGCATCTATGTCTGAAGCTTCCAAGTTTGCATTTTTAATTGCTTGTTGCCCAGCTATAATAGCCATCTTTGAAGTTGTTTCATCTTTGTTTGAAAAATGTCTTTGTTGTATACCACTTCGACTAACTATCCATTCGTTAGAAGTATTTAAAGTTTTTTCAAATTCTGAGTTTTGAACAATTTTTTTGGGGAGGTAATGCCCAACGCCTGTGATTACCGCTCTTTTCGTCATACTTTGGCTCGACCTTGTCTCTATTTGTTAGTTTTGCTTTATAGTTTTAACCGATGCAACCCGAGCGGCTATCTTTTCCGAAAAATTATTTTCAGCTAATTGAACAGCAAGTTTTATAGCGGCAGCTACGCCTGTGGCGTCGGCGGAACCATGGCTTTTTACAACAGTTCCGTTTAATCCCAAAAAGACACCACCGTTTACTCTACGCGGATCAATTCTTTTTTGTAATCGTCTTAGTGAGGTAAATGCCAAAATAGATGCAAGACGAGATAATGGTGTATATGCAAAGGCCTCTTTTAGAAGAGTTCCAATTAAAGAAGCAGTACCCTCTCCGGTTTTAAGAGCCACATTGCCAGTGAACCCATCTGTTACAATGACATCAACTTTATTACTTGTTATGTCTCCGCCTTCTACAAAACCAACAAATGAAAANCTAGAGTTNTCACAGTTTTNTTCTATAAGTTCATATGCCTTATGCAANTCAACACGGCCTTTGTNTTCTTCAGTGCCAACATTAAGAAGTCCTACTTTAGGATTTGTTATACTTAGGCCGTTTCGCGCATAAGATACNCCCATTAAAGCGTATTGAAGCAAATCATTTGCTTCTGCTTTTATATCTGCGCCTACATCTAGGACGATATTAAAACCCACTTTTGATCTTGATGGCCAGAGAACCGCTATAGCTGGACGATTGATGCCTTCTAATTTACGTAGACGGATCATTGACATTGCCATTAATGCTCCAGTGTTTCCACAAGACACGCAAACATCTGCCTCCCCGTTCCTGATATGCTCCAAGGCTGACCACATAGAGGAATTTTTTCCACTCCTTACAACCTGGCTAGGTTTGTCGCTCATATTTATAATATCTGCGGCATTTACTACCTCGACACAGTCATTTAGTCTTTTACGCCTACTGATCAGCCGATTTAGAATGTCTTGGTTTCCGTGTAAAATAAAATGCAGGTTGGGATTTTTAGAAGCTGAACGTGCAACTCCTGCTACAACAGCGGGAGGTCCCAAGTCTCCGCCCATAGCGTCTATACTCAGAACTATACGTTCTCTGTTTAATTTTTTTTCTTTAAAAGCTTGCTTCATTTAGAGACAAGGTTACAGCTTAAGCCGCATCCTCGTCTATATCTATTTCTTCTGAAGTCAGTATTACTTCTTTTTCGCCATAATATCCACAAGAAGCACAAATATGGTGAGGTCGTTTTAGCTCTCCACAATTCGGGCATTCATTAGGATTAGAAGGATTTAGAGAATCATGCGCACGTCTATTGTTTCTGCGAGACTTTGATACTTTATTTTGCTGGACAGCCATGCCTTAACCTCGATTTGTTAGAGCAAAACGCTCAGATGCTAACATAATAATACTCGTTCTATTACATGATTTAAGGAAAGAAATACAATAGAAAAATTTGGCTTTTTGATAAAACACGTAATCTAAACATTTAATTAAGCTGAGCAAAGATTTAATTGTTCTTCTCTAATTTATCTTTTAGCTTAGAAAGTTGAGAGAAAGGTTTTAAATTTTCTTTGGAAAGTGGTTTTTTACCTGGTTCTGTAATGATATAAGAAGCTAATTTCGCACCATCAAATTTTGGGTAAAGTGGTAGAAGTAAAGTTAATTCCTCAAAAATTATCTCTAGTAAGTCTATTGTGTCATTAAACTCTTGCAGAGTGTCATCAAAAAAAATTTGAGAAACCCCATCGTCAAGCATGTCTGAGCTCTTTTGTGCTTCTAAAGGAGAGAAAGTCCTGTTAACTTTTTCGTTTAATATTGTTTGTACCGGTTTAAGTGTAATAACGCATTTCTGCTTTACTGTTGCTTTTATTTCGGCCTTTAGGATCCATTTGTCTTTATCCAATGGAGATAGATAACCTGTTAAGGAAACTTTTTTAAGGCTTAAAAGATCAAGTCGGCTTATCAGTGTAAGAATTTGCTCTTTTGATAGAGGCAAATGAAATTTGAATGTTTTGGCTTGATTTATTTCTGAAAAACGCAACAGCGAGTCCATAGTGAATACTCCATACAAAGTGTTCGTTTAATAAATTTATTAATGCTATGAGGTAGAGGAATTGATTCAAAAAGCCCATAGTGTAGGAATTAAAAATTGATTTATCTAAGAATTTTTGTTTTTTCATTATTAACTAGTCTTTTTATCTCTTGTGCTACCAACATCAAGAATCACGGCTACATACCATCAAAATCAGAATTGGATACGCTGGTTATTGGGAAAGATAATAAGGAAAGCGTAAGTAAAAAAATTGGTCTTCCTGCCACTGCAGGTTTAGAAGGTTCTTTTTATTATGTTAGATCGACGTTCAATGCACCAGGGTTTAGATCTGCTCAACTTATTGATCGTAGGGTTGTCTTGTTGTCATTTGATAAACGTAATTTTCTTAGAAATATTGAGACTTTTAGCGTCGATAAGAAAACTGTAGTCAGGCTCGACTATAGGGTAACAGAAACTGGACTAGAAAATAAAAACATACTCCAACAGATTATAGGATCCATTAGTGGACCTTCGGCGTCTAGCCTGGGGCTTTGAAGTTAAGTTGTCTAATAAAGATATCAATTCAATTGCAGGAGAAATTGTTAGGGTTGGCCGGTACTGCGCACGTTTTGCCTTGTCAAAAGACGATCTTTTAGCTGCCCAAGAATTACGATATAGATGTTTCAACCTTTCGAATGATAAAGGGTTAGACGTAGATGCATTTGACTCAATTTGCCGACATGTTCTGGTTGAGAATTTGGAAAATGGAAAATTGATCTGTTGCTACAGAATTATGAGTTTTACCGATGGGAAAGATATTACTCGTAGCTATTCTTCAGAGTTTTATGACTTAGCGTCGATAAAAAATTTTCCAAAACCAATGTTTGAAGTTGGCAGATTTTGCATTGATCCAGTTACGACCGATCATGAAGTTGTGCTTGCAGCGTGGGCAGCTTTAACCCAATTAGTTGATGAAAATGGTATAGAATTTCTTTTTGGTTGCTCTTCTTTTGAAGGAATTGATAAAGAAAAATACCTTCATTGCTTTGCATTTCTAAGAGAGAAACATATCGCTCCTGAGCATTGGCTGCCCAAGGTAAAGGCTGCGCAGGTAATAAGTTATTCTGAAGCCAATTGTTGCAAAGTGAATAAAAAAAAGGCTCTTTTGAATATGCCACCCTTACTAAAATCTTACCTTTCGATGGGAGCTTGGGTTAGCGACCATGCCGTTGTTGACTATAATATGAAAACTTTGCATTTGTTCACTGGTGTAGAAGTTTCTAAAATACCTAGAAGGAGAAAACAGTTTCTCCGAAATTTGGCATGAAAATATTTTGCTCTTATATATAAAAAACTATGGTTAATGGCCCTCAAATAAGTTTGAAAAATATTTTTCTTTCTTTTGGTGAAAAACAAATTTTTGAAGGCTTAAACTTATTAGTTCAACCACGTGACCGCATCGCTTTGGTTGGAAGAAACGGGTCGGGAAAATCTACCCTTTTAAAAGTTTTACAGGGACTTGTTATTCAAGATGAAGGGGAAAGAATTCTAAGTAAAGGTGTGTCAGTAGGTTATATGGAACAGGATCCCAATTTGAGTGAATTCGCTAAACTAAAAGACTATGTTTGTTCAGAAATTTTGGTAAACGATTATCATTTGTGCGAAAAAGTTGCACAGAATTTAGGGATAGATTTAGACGTGCCCATAAATGAGTCCTCGGGTGGAGAAAGGCGCAGAGCGGCTCTCACAAAGCTAGTTGCAGAAAACCATGATGTTATGCTCCTAGATGAGCCTACAAATCACTTGGATGTAGAAGCCATTGAATGGCTAGAGGCCGAGTTGAGAAGCTCGCCCAACAGTTATATAATTATAAGTCATGACAGAAAATTTCTCTCTAATTTAACTAATGATACTATTTGGGTAGATCGAGGCCAAGCCCGTAGATGCTCCATTGGCTTTGGAGGATTTGAGTCCTGGCGTGACAAAATTTGGCATGAAGAAGATGAAAAAATACATAAACTTAACAAAAAAATTCGTTCCGAGAGCCGATGGGCAGTAGAGGGTATTAGTGCCAGACGCAAAAGAAATCAGGGACGTTTGAGAAATTTAGAGAAGTTAAGAGCTGAAAAACAGTCGTATATTTCTCGTAGTGGCCTCGCAAAAATGAAACTAGAATCTAGGACGAAGTCAGGTCAATTGGTTCTAAAAGTGGATAAAGTCAGCAAGAGTTTTGGTGATCACTGCATTATAAGAAATTTTTCTATTCAAATTAAAAAAGGTGACAGAATTGGGATAGTTGGCCCTAACGGTATTGGTAAAACTACACTACTGAAAATGCTTATGGGTGAAATTAATCCTGACTCAGGGACAGCTAAATTAGGGTCTAATCTTGTAGTCGCCAAATTCGACCAAATGCGTGAACAGCTCAATTTAGAAAACTCTCTTTGGCAGAATTTAACTGAAGATACTTCTATGAAGTCATTAGGGCAAGATGGGCAAATAATGGTTCGTGGTAATCCTAAACACGTCGCTGGCTATCTCAAAGAATTTTTATTTTCTGAGTCACAACTTCGTTCACCGGTAAAGTCACTATCTGGTGGAGAGAAGGCGAGGTTACTATTGGCAAAATTAATGATGAGGGAAAGTAATTTACTCATTCTTGATGAGCCAACAAACGATTTGGACTTAGAAACTCTTGATTTGCTTCAAGAAGTTATTGCCGAATATGAGGGAACTGTTTTACTTGTTAGTCATGATAGGGATTTTTTAAATCGCACGGTCGATACAAGCATAATTCTAACAGGAAATGGAGAGTTTGTAAAAACTTCAGGTGCTTGGGAAGAATATAAAAAGCTAAAAGCCAAAAACAAAATACAAAATAAAGAAGAGCATTTAGGTAAGAAAAAAAATGTATCAAAGCCTCCAAAGGGTGAAAGGCCTCCCAAATCTGAATTTTCGTTTGTTGATAAACATAGGTTAGATGAATTGCCAAATTTAATAGATAGGCTTGAATACGAGATCAAACAGCTGGAGACGTTTTTGTCTGACTCTAATCTTTATCTTGAATACCCAAATAAGTTTGAAAAAGCGTCTGCTGCCCTCGTTGAACGGCAAGCTGAAGTGAAGGAACTTGAAGATGAATGGTTTAAATTAGAAGAAAAGGCGCCGCACTAAATGACTTAATTAGTCTCATTCTTCAACACCTCGGCTGACCAATTCGCGACGTAAAAATAAAGTTTGGGAATGGCTTACTTCCAAAGCAAAAGTATATGCTTGTACAAGGAAGAAATTCTCTTCTTCCTCTTTTGAAACATTTTTTGCTGCCTCTTGATACAGTTCAACTAAGAGAGAAAGATTTTTATTATGGTGTGCCTCGAGTATCTTTTCATTCAGGGACATAAATTTACGTCAAGTTTTGTTTTCTATATTTGGATACTCCCTTAGCTACCCAGTCATGAAAACAATGAGTTGGTTCATCCATTTGGGGAGAAAAGCGACCCCCATCAAATTTAACGCCTAGACGTCCAGCTTGCATACCTTCAACAACAAAAATATCTTCCTCAAATACTTCTTTCCATTGATCTTTATTTTTTTTCTTTAACGAAGGACTGACATCTGGTTGAGAGTAATAAATATGCACATTTTCTATGGTTTCGGAAAAAGAAACTGGTAACAAAATAATGGCATAAGCATGATCCCTATGAACACCCAAAAGAACATTTGGGTAAAGAGCAATGTATTCAGCTCCGGTTGCCCATTTATCGCTTAGATTTTTAAAATCAGGAAATTTTTGTCCATTGTTATCTGAAAGTTGTTTATAGACTAAACTTCCCTGACCTGAATGACTTCCATACTCTGTAATATGATAATGATCTTCAAGACGAGAATAGCTATTAAGGCCTGGATGAACCCAGGGTAGGTGGTAGCTTTCACAATAATTTTCAACGGCCAATTTCCAATTGCCTTTTACAGAGAGGGAAAATTTACCATCATCGCCTCCATGGTATAAATTTTGGTCGAGCTCTTTCCATCGTTCAATTGTACTGGCCATTACTTCATCAAATGGTCTCGCGTTATTATTTATGTTCACCCAAATCACATCCCTCCAAATATGGGATCTAATTTCAATTAAGGAAAGTTTTGATCTGTCTATATTTTTATCTGTATTCTGTCCTGGTCCGCCTACATGAGGTGTGCTAACGAGCTGACCTTCAGTTGAATAGCACCAGCTATGATATGGGCATCTAATAGCCCCTTGTATTTTTTTAGGTTTATCAACTAGTATCATCCCTCTATGTCTGCAAGTGTTTTGATAAACACGAACTGCATTCTGCGTGTCTCTAATGATAAAAAGAGGTAAGCCCATGAAATTTATTGGTTTTGCGTCACCAATCTTTGGTATTTCGGAGCAGACATCTAAGCCTGCCCACTGATTAAAAATTATACTGTTTTTTTCCTCATCGAACACGCTTTGAGTGATATAGTGTTCATTTGGCAAGCCGTTCGCTTTCGAGACATGCTGCCTAACTAGCTCTAAATTATCCATTTTTGCATATCTTTCGTCGATCAACTATACATAATAAATGGCTTAAGATGATGGATCTTTCATCTTAATTTGCGACTGTGATTGCCTAGTAACGACACAAAAATGCTTGTTATATGCAAGCGCTCTTATTTTTATATTATTCGCCTCTGGAGATCGCTGCGACGCCTGTTCTTGCTATTTCTTTTAAGCCCAAAGGTTCCATTAATTCGGCGAAAGCATCAATTTTTTCCGGTGTTCCAGTTATTTGAAAAACAAAACTCTTAAGTGTGCTATCTACCACGTTAGCTCGAAAGATATCAGCTAACCGCAAGGCTTCCACCCTTTTTTCGCCGCTAGTTGTAATTTTTAATAGGGCTAATTCGCGTTCTACAGTTGGACCCTCAACTGTAAGGTCATGCACTTCGTGCACAGGAACGATTTGAGCCAATTGAGCTTTTATTTGTTCGATAATTTGAGGAGTTCCGCTCGTCACAATTGTGATCCGCGAAAGCCCATCCTCGTGGTCAACCTCAGCTACGGTAAGGCTATCAATATTGTACCCTCTACCAGAAAATAGTCCAATTACACGAGCCAATACTCCTGCTTCGTTATCGACTAGTACTGTCAACGTGTGTGACTCAGTTTGGTCCTTAAAATTTGCGCGCAGGTTATAGGCGGAATGCTTTGAAGAACCCTTTTTTATTTTTAGTGCAGACATGCTTGCTCCTTAAACTAGAACTGCCCCAGACGACCCAATTGCATCTTTGGTGCTTGCTTCTCCTAGCAACATTTTGTTATGGGGTTCTCCCGATGGTATCATCGGAAAACAATTTTCATGTTTTTCAACCAGGCAATCAAAAATAACTGGTCCATCATATTCAATCATCTCCATTATTGCATCATCTAAATTTTTGGGATCGTCGCATAAAATACCTTTTGCCCCAAACGCTTCAGCTAATTTAACAAAATCAGGTAAGGCATCCGACCAACTATGAGAATATCGTTCTCCATGCAATAACTCTTGCCATTGTCGAACCATTCCTAAGCGCTCATTGTTTAATATAAATTGCTTAACGGGCAATCTATATTGAACGGCAGTTCCCATCTCCTGCATATTCATTAGCCAACTTGCTTCTCCTGCTACGTTTATAACAAGAGCGTCTGGATGAGCAATCTGAACACCAATTGAAGCAGGAAATCCGTATCCCATTGTTCCTAGTCCGCCTGATGTCATCCATTGATTTGGTTTTTCAAAACCTAAGTATTGAGCAGCCCACATCTGATGTTGACCAACTTCTGTGGCTATAAAACGGTTTTCATATTTTTTCGTCAGCTCTTCCAACCGTGTAATAGCGAATTGAGGTTTGATAGTTTTTCCCTTTTGAGTAAATGCAAGACAGTTAGTAGACTTCCATTTCTCTATTTGCTTCCACCAATCATTAACTGCCTTCTTATTGGTTTTTTGTCCTCTAGATTTCCACAATTTTAATATATCTTGGAGAACGCTTTCTACATCTCCAATTATAGGTATATCAACACGAATGACTTTATTTATTGAGGAGGGGTCAATATCGATATGTGCTTTTTGTGAATTTGGGCTGAAGGCGTCGATCCGACCTGTTATTCGATCATCAAATCTAGCACCGATATTTATCATTAGATCACAATCATGCATAGCGAGATTTGCTTCATACAAACCATGCATGCCAAGCATACCAAGCCATTTTTTGCCTGAGGCAGGATATGCTCCAAGGCCCATCAAGGTTGATGTTATTGGAAAATTAGTTCCATCGACTAATTCTCTTAATAATTTGCTGGCATTTGGGCCTGAATTTATAACCCCTCCACCGGTGTAAAAGATAGGCTTCTTCGAACCTTCAATCGCATCTACCAGTCGGCTAATTTGCTCCTGATCGCCCTTGATTTTTGGTTGGTAGTGAGACACAGGTATTTTGGACTTCTCTGTATACCCAGATGTTGCAAACTGAACATCTTTTGGAATATCAACTAAAACAGGCCCTGGTCTTCCTGAAGTTGCCACATGAAATGCTTCATGTATTACCTGTGATAATTCGTTTGTATCTTTAACTAACCAATTATGCTTTGTGCAAGGTCTGGTAATTCCAACAGTATCGGCCTCTTGAAAAGCGTCAGATCCAATCATGAAGGTTGGGACTTGTCCGGTTAGAACAACTATAGGGATACTATCCATTAGTGCATCTGTCAGACCCGTAACTGCGTTAGTAGCTCCAGGACCTGAAGTTACGAGCACAACGCCAGGTTTTCCAGTTGATCGAGCATAACCTTCTGCTGCGTGAACTGCTCCTTGTTCATGACGCACTAAAATATGCCTTATATCGTTCTGAAGAAAGACTTCATCGTAAATCGGCAAAACAGCTCCGCCAGGATAGCCAAAG
The DNA here is from genome assembly GCA_002691045.1 of Marinovum sp. GTDB lineage: Bacteria > Pseudomonadota > Alphaproteobacteria > Rhodobacterales > Rhodobacteraceae > Salinivivens. The sequence goes on along the minus strand of NZGN01000110.1, from coordinate 263 downwards.
ACCGTATCTACACCCTGATCCTTCAAGGCTTCAACAACCATTTTTGCTCCAGTCATTTGGCGTGTCATTATTCACCTCCAATTTTCTTACGTTCCTAAAAAAACCCCCGAAAAAAATCGGAGGACCCAAGTTTTTATATCTACTAACTTATATAGTTAGTTTTTGATATTTATTGGTTACAAGAACTCTGTTATTTTTCTTTTATATTGAATTGCAACTTAGAAAAGAGCTTGATGAAGGTCAACAGTGTAAATACATAAAAA
>NZGN01000109.1:0-18151 GCA_002691045.1 Marinovum sp. | reverse complement strand
ATGGGCTCAATGCACACTAATCTTGAGGAAACTAAAGATTGGAACAGAGTTGCAGAATTTTATGCGACCAGAGCTCGCGGTGATGTTGCATTAATGGTAACTGGGGGAATTGCACCAAATACTGAGGGAGGTGTTTTTCCAGGAGCCGCTGGGTTGTTTAATGCTGGTGATGTTGCCAATCACAAAATTGTGACGGACCGAGTGCACGGTTCAGGCGGCAAAATTGCTATGCAAATCTTACACGCTGGTCGTTATGCTTATGGACCTAATTGCGTTGCTCCCTCTCCAATAAAGTCCCCTATATCACCCTTTGTTCCCACGGAACTAGACGCTGTCGGTATTGAAAAGCAAATTGATGATATAGTGAAAACAGCTTGCCGTGCGCGCGATGCCGGCTACGACGGCGTAGAAATTATGGGATCAGAGGGGTATTTTATAAATCAGTTTTTGGTTCTTCATACAAATAAAAGGACTGATCAGTGGGGCGGTAGTTATGAAAATCGCATGCGATTGCCCATTGAAATTATATCGAGAGTAAGAGAAGCTGTTGGAAAGGATTTTATAATAATTTTTAGGTTATCTATGATTGATTTGATCCCAAACGGATCAACTCAAGATGAGGTTATACTACTAGCAAAGGAGGTTGAACGAGCAGGCGCTACAATAATAAATACAGGAATTGGTTGGCATGAGGCTCGAATACCTACTATAGCAACATCGGTTCCCCGCGCTGCTTTTGCGTGGGTTACTAAAAGACTGATGGGCAAGGTATCCATCCCAATCATAACTTCCAACAGAATTAACACTCCTAAAGTGGCAGAGGAAGTGCTAAAAACTGGCTGCGCTGATATGGTCAGTATGGCAAGACCTTTCTTAGCTGATCCAGATTTTATAAAAAAAGCTATTTCCGGTAATGAAAAAAAGATTGCGCCGTGTATTGCTTGCAATCAAGCCTGTCTAGATCATACTTTTAGTGGTAAAATTAGTTCATGTCTTGTGAATCCAAAGGCTTGTTTTGAAACAGAATTGTTAAGCACTAAAACCAAACAGCAAAAATCGATTGCAGTTGTTGGAGCTGGTCCAGCCGGTATGTCTGCGGCTATTGAAGCTGCAGAGCGAGGACACAAAGTGACGTTATTTGATAAAGCTCAGACGATTGGAGGTCAATTAAACTTAGCGAAAATGGTGCCTGGTAAAGAGGAATTCTGGGGTCTAGTAGATTGGTTTTCGGAAATGCTAAAAAGCAGTGGGGCTGAGGTTAAATTAGGTAAGCTAGTAACTTCTTCTGATGTTATAGATTTTGATGAAGTTATTGTTGCTACAGGAGTTAGTCCACGCGATCCAAAAATTAAAGGTCAGGAAAAAAATAACGTAGTCAGTTACGTAGAAGTGTTGAACGGTACTGGGCAAATCGGTCAAAAAGTTGCTGTGATTGGTGCGGGTGGAATTGGGTTTGATGTATCTGAATATCTTGTTCACGAGAATAAAAGTAACAGTAAACAAATAGAAATCCCAAAATGGATGAAAGAGTGGGGTGTCGGTGACCCGAATAAGACCCCAGGAGGCTTAGCAGAAAGTGGTCCTAAACCTGAGGCACCTGTTAGGCAGGTGATACTAATGCAGAGAAAAAAACAAAAACTTGGACGCAATTTGGGTAAAACTACAGGTTGGATTCATCGTAGCGCTTTGAAAATGAAAAATGTAAAAATGATTGGCAATATAAATTATGAGGAAATAACCAGTAAAGGAATTATGGTTTCTGATGGTGAGCTACGTGAAAACCCTAGACTAGTGTCTGCTGATACGGTTGTTATTTGTTCAGGTCAAGAAAGTGACCGCAGTCTAGCAGATGAACTTATAGAAAAAGGTAAAAATGTGCATATCATAGGTGGTGCAGATGTTGCCTCTGAGCTTGATGCTAAACGAGCAATTGATCAGGGAGTACGTCTCGCAATTTCTCTGTAATAAAACTGAATTAAATTTCAGCTATTTTACGGCAAAATTAAAACTGCTTCGACCCGTCGATTTTTTTTCCTAGATTTCTCTGTTGAGTTGTTGGTTTTAGGGGAAAGAAACCCTATCCCCTGAGCAGATATTCTGCTTTGCTCAATACTATGATTTTTAATTAATCGGTCGGCCACTGCCTGAGCACGGTTTTTGGATAATTCAATATTTTGGCTTAGTTCTCCAGTGGAGTCGCTATGACCAACTAATATTATTGAGGCTGTCGGTGTTGATTTTAAAAACTTTGCCAGCTCTAGCAGGCTATTGAAAGGGCCATCACCCAAAGTAGAAGACCCACTTCGATAAGTTAAATCATCAAGCACAATAGCCCCTTCGTTTATCAGAGTGGAGCTAAATCTATTTATTTCTGATTTTATATCTGGCTGAATTAAATCACTTTCATTTATTCCAATAGAGACAACTTGAAGATAAATAGTAGTCCCTAATTTGCTTGCGATTAATGAAACGGCAGTATTATTTTTTTTTGCTGTAACAACTGAATAGTTGGCAACATTTATCAACATGAAGGGCGGTTTGAAAATTTCAAGATTTTTTCGAAAATTGAAGCCTCCACAAACCTGGGTCTTGCAATAAAGCTCAACGCTAAATTGTCTATTTTTTAAATCATTTATTATGGGTTTTAACATTTGATCCAGCGTTAGCGATGTGCCATCAATTTGATACACATTAGTTACCGTTTTACCCGTAATGTTGAGCCTAGAAATGCCTCTGTCCCTATCCCAAGTAGATACCGCTACTGAGTTGATTTTGGTATCTGATTGATCAGATGCCACTAATTTGGATGAAGAAGGTAAGTCGATTGCTGCTACGTTAGTGTTCATAAAACACATGAAACAGGCAAATGTATTGAAAAATATTTTAACGATTTTTAGAGTGATATTCGTCATTGGGTTTCATATCTAAAGAACTTGCCACTCGGTTACTCATGTTAAAAAAGGCAGTAATGTTTGCTATGTCCCAGATGTCAGAATCGTTAAATCCGGCTTCCCTTAAATTTTGACGGTCAGTTTCATTTACTTTGTGACTTTCTAGTGTCACTTTTTCAGCAAACTCAAGCATAACTTTGGAGCGAGGACTTAATTGAGCAGTTCTGAAATTCATTACCAGTTTTTCACCCAGTATTGGATCTCCCGATAATTCCCTCACTGCAGCGCCGTGAGCTGTTAAGCAATAAAAACACCGGTTGATTGATGAAACAACGACAGCGATCATCTCTCTTTCTAATTTTGACAAATTACTATCTGCCAACATCAGTTCATTATATAGACCGGTGAAAGCGTTTAACTTATCAATGTTGAAAGAGTGTGCCTTTAAAACATTTGGAATAAGACCAAGCTTTTCTTGGCATATATCAAAATATTTTTTTGTTGCATCAGGAAGCGGACTCACAGGTTGTAGATTTAAGGATGTTGTTAGATCATTTTCTGTCATAGCTAAGCCTTTGGAATTCGATAGTGGTATTTATTCACAAGTTGGAATTCAAGTGAAGTGTAAAGGTTATTTGCTGCCGTATTCGCTTCTGTTGTTACTACCATTAATTTTTTGCAGTTGTGACTATAAGACCATTGGCCCGCATGCTGCATTAATGCCTTTCCAACCCCTTGCTGCCGGAAATTTTTATCGACTGCAAGGGCATGAAGGAACGCCACATCGCCACTTGTTGCAACAAATGCTGAAGCCACAGGGTTATCTTTCCAGCGTCCCAAGATAGTTGTTTTTGATTGGGTTACTCTGTTCATAACAGCCTGCCTTTGCACCCCAATACCATTAGCAGACCAAAGTTCTCTTTGGATGTTTAGCGGAGGCCAAATTGAAAACATACTTACAGGTGGAGGTTTGTTCTTTATTAACTCCTTCACGGCGATTTCAAAAATAAAGCTTTGATCAAAAATTTGATAATTTAGTTTTTCTAACTTTTTTTCAATTATATTATCAGATTGATACACCATAAAAATTTCTGATTTACTCAGATTTTGCAAAAGCTCTTTCAACTCTTTGAAAGAGCTATCTTCCCAATTGCCATCTAAACTAATTGCTGATGCACGTTTGCCGGCCCCATCACCTATTCGTATTGTCCAGCTACCAAATTTGATTATTTTTTTTGGTGGCCAAGTATCAGCCAAGAATTTTAAAAATTTTGTTTTTTCTGGTTTTAATTTCATTTGAGAGAACGAACTTTATCTTCTGCTTCTTCCATAAGTTTTTTATCTTTCCCTCTGATTACAATATTTGTGCCGTAGACTCCTTTTTCACTAAAAGGGTATGAACCAAAATTTAATTGATTGAATGTTTTCACTATTTCTTCCAAGTCTAAAGCTATATCACCCTCTCCTTTAAAAATTTTAACTGACAGTGATAAGGTTGGAAGCCCTTTTTCGAGTTTTGGTATTACCGTTTTTAGCATAGATTGAAAAATTTTTGGGACACCTGCCATGACGTAAACGTTTTCAATAACATACCCGGGAGCTGCAGAAATTGGATTGTCAATAAGCTGTGCTGTTTCAGGAATTCTAGCCATTCGAAGTCTTGCTTCATTCAGTTCTATATCTTTACCATCATAGTATTCCTGTAAAATTTTGAGTGCGTCATGCCTGATAGAGGCTTGTTTTCCAAATGCTTCTGCCACGCAGTCTGTTGTAATATCGTCATGAGTTGGGCCTATTCCTCCCGATGTGAATAAATAATCAAATCGTTTGCTTAAGTCGATAATATTGGACACGATAGTAGTTGGATCGTCTCTTATAAAACGTGCTTCTATCAAGTTTATTCCAATTTCAGTCAACTCTTTTGCTAAATAATGCATGTTTGCATCGTGGGTTCTGCCCGAAAGAAGCTCATCCCCGATCACCAGCATAGAGGCACTTGGCTGTTCCATGATTTATCCTTAACATTTGATCCTTTGAATCATATATTTTTCATATGCAATTTAGAACCAATCTTATCAAAGGTAAATTAGTCAAACGCTATAAACGATTTTTGGCGGACGTCGTTTTAAATGATGGAAAACAAGTGACCGTTCACTGTCCTAATCCCGGTTCAATGATGAACTTAACGACAGAAGGTTCTGTAGTGTGGCTGGAACCGAACGATGATCCAAAAAAGAAGTTAAAATATGGATGGCGTTTGGTTGAGTCTAATAATCAAGCAATTTGCATAGATACAACTGTTGCAAACCTAGTCATCAGAGAAGCATTAGAAAAAAAGGAAATTTCTCAATTAAATTATCAAAGTTTTAAACCAGAGGTAAAGTATAGTGATAATAGCAGAGTGGACTTTTTACTGAGTTCTCCAAATCAGCATACTTATTTAGAGGTAAAAAGTGTTACTTTGATAAGAGAAAGAGGTATTGCTGAGTTTCCTGATTCAATAACTAAAAGAGGCAGCAAGCACTTAGAGGATCTATCAAATATGGTTACTTCTGGGCATAAAGCGGTACTGTTATTTTTATGTATGAGAGGCGATGTAGATCGAGTGCGTATTGCTGCGGATCTAGATAGTATATATTATGCTAATATTAAGGCTGCGTTAAAATCTGGAGTTCAGTTGATTTGTTACGACTCGAAAGTGACAAAATTTGGAGTTAGTTTTGGGAAACCTATTGAATTTGAAATTTGATTTTGGTCAATTTCAAAAAATATCTTAGAGGAAATTTGAAGTGAAAAAAATTAATGGTGTAGGTCAAACAAAAGACGGCATTGACCTGTACTCAGAAACTGATTTTTTGGGCATGCATAAGGCTGGAATGCTTGCGGCTCAAATTTTGGATGAAATTGGTGAGTTTGTTTATCCTGGCCAGTCTACGGAAAAAATCGATGAAATTATTGAAGATAAGGTCAAGCAAACTGGCGCTAAATCTGCAACGATAGGATATAGAGGTTACAAACACGCCAGTTGCATAAGTGTTAACCATGTCGTTTGTCATGGTATCCCTTCTGATAAAAAATTGAAGGATGGTGACATCCTAAATATCGACGTAACGGTCATATATGACGGCTGGTATGGAGATACTTCCCGGATGTTTGTTGCTGGTAGTTTAAATAGAAAAGCGGAGCGTTTGATACAGGTAACCCATGACGCTTTGTTCAAGGGGATAGAAGCCGTTAAACCAGGGGCTACTTTTGGTGATATAGGTTATGCAATTCAGGAGTTTGTAGAGAACAATCGGATGTCTGTTGTAAGAGATTTTTGTGGACATGGTTTAGGTAGAGTTTTCCACGCTCCGCCGAATGTATTGCATTATGGCAGGCCTGGGACTGGCGCACAATTGGAAGAGGGCATGTTTTTTACAATTGAGCCAATGGTCAATTTAGGTAGACCTGAAACAAAACTTCTATCTGATGGCTGGACGGCTGTCACTCGTGATAAAGCATTGTCAGCTCAATTTGAACATTCTGTGGGCGTGACTAGTCAAGGATGTGAAATTTTTACCCTTTCTCCAAAAAATACTTTTCACCCAACATACTAAATAAAACTTTATGCTGTGTCTGGAGTTAAAAAATGGGCGTAGCTACTTCCGTATCGTCGGCAATCTTTTACAGAAAAACCTTCAACGGCATTGATTTCGTAACCTTCCTCTAAAATAATCAATGTATTTGTACGTAGCATTTCGCACTCTCTCAAATTTTGCATAGCCTTTTGCCCCAACCCTTTTCCGTAGGGTGGATCAATAAAAACTGTATCAAAATCAATTTCTGATATTTGTGGCAGTATTTTTGTTGCATCTGTTTTGATTACCTGAGTTATGTTTCTTGCACCACAAATAGCGATATTTTTTCTGAGTAGTTGTAACGCGTGTGCCCCATTATCAACAAATACAACTGAATTAGCGCCACGAGATAAAGCCTCTAGGCCCAGAGCTCCTGTACCCGCAAAAAGATCGAGAATCCTACAGTTTTCTAACCGATTGCCAAACCTTCCAGCTGTTAAGAGATTAAAAATAGACTCTCTTAGACGGTCACTTGTTGGTCTTAAATTTGCGGAGGGATCCCCTTTACCAAGGCTAACTAAACTTCGTCCTTTATTGATGCCACTTATAATTCGCACTATTTCAACAGTACTTTTAAATTAAAACTTTTGTCCTTTAACTGGTTTTTTGATGGTGATTTATTTGCTTCAATCAAACGCTTGCCAATCATATAAGATCGGGGATCGTTCAGTGCGTCTACCGCTAGTAGATCATGCCCTTTGAAGTACCAATGTGATAACTGTTCATTTTCACTTTTCCTAACGATAACTTCATCATAACCAGTGTTTAATCCAGCGATTTGTAACTTTAACTCGTATTGATCTGACCAAAACCAAGGTTTGGGAATATAGCTATGATTTTTTTCCATTATATTTTGTGCGACTATGGCCGCCTGGTCGATAGCATTTCCAACGCTTTCAAGTCTAACCAAATTACTCTTATGCATAAAAGAAGTACAATCGCCGGCAGCGTAGATATTAGCAATCGAAGTCTGACACTTATCGTTTACAAATATACCATTATTAATTTCTAAGTTTGCACTTTCGGCTAATTTAGTATTTGGGAGAATTCCTATACCAACGATCACAAAATCTACTTTGATATTGGAGCCATCTGTTAAGGCGGCGCTCTGGACTTTGTTGCTAACCATTTCAAGTTTGTCCAAACCTGTCGATTCTTTAATTTTAACCCCTTTTGAAATATGTAATGAACGTATGTAATCTGAGGTTTCAGAAGCAGCAACTCTTTTCAAGATACGATCGTCAATTTCAACTAAAGTAACATCTACTCCAAATTTTTGAGCGGTAGCAGCGGCCTCTAGCCCAATATATCCACCGCCAACGATCAATAAGTGCATGCCACTACGCATATAAGGTTCGATTGAATTAGCATCATCTAAATTCCGCATGGTGAACAGATTTTTTATCTCGGTTCCAGCGTAAGGGGGTAATTCTCTCGGTTTAGAACCAGTGGCAAGTACAAGATTATCATAATCTAAATAACTATTATTAAATTCTACTTTTTGTTCTTTTGGATTTATTTTGAGAGCAGTTTTTCCGATGTGAAGCTCAATATTTTCTTTATGGTAAAATTCTTCTGCACGAAGAAATAATCGTTCTAACCCCATTTCTCCTGCCATATATTTTTTTGAAAGAGGAGGTCTTTGGTAGGGCATATAACTTTCTTGACCAACCAAGACGACACGGTCTTCATAACCTTCGTCTCTCAACTTGGAAGCTACTTCTGCACCTGCCTGACCAGCACCAATTACAATGGTAGTTGCCATATAATCACCGTATTTTTCAGTAGCCAATGTCTTAAATTATTCTATATGTAGTTCTGTAAAAAATAACAACTTCTTAAAGGCTTTAAATGAAAATATCAGTTGGGCAAAAAATACCTAATGCAACTCTTTCTTATGTTGGATCTGATGGAGTCTCACACATTGAACTTAACGACCTTTTAGAGAGTAAAAAAGTTGTAATTTTTGCTCTACCCGGTGCTTACACAAATACGTGTAGTAGCAAGCACCTTCCAGGATTTATTGAAAAAAGTTCTCTTCTTAGAGAAGAAGGTGTTGATGACATTATCTGCATTTCAGTAAATGATCCTTTTGTAATGTCAAAATGGGGAGAAACCACTGGGGCGAGTAGTGCTGGTATACGAATGCTTGCTGACCCTGCCAGTGATTTCACAAAGTCAATTGGAACTGAATTTACTGTTCCACCAATTGGCTTTTTTAACAGGTCAAAACGGTGTGCTTTTATCGTCGAAAATCAGACGATAGTTTATGCATATTTGGACGATGCATCTGGAGTAGTGACAGGGTCTAGTGCTGAAGCTGTTTTGCTAAAGCTTCAAGATTCATAAATGTTGTCCATTTTTTGAGCCAAAGTAACGTCTAAATTTGTGATCGTTCCTTTGTCGTGAGTGGTAAGCAAAACGTTTACGGTTTTGTATACATTATCCCATTCAGGATGGTGGTTAAGTTTCTCAGCCCAAACCCCAACTTTAACCATCCACCCTAACGCTTCTATGAAATTGGTGAAAATAAAAGTTTTTGTTATAGCATTGCCATCTGTACTTTTTTTCCATCCGTTTTTGATTAGATCATCAATACCTTCAATCATGGTTCCTATCCCCTTTTTTAAATGGCGTAATATCTGTCAATATTTCTATATCTCGCCTCACTGCGTTTTGTTCTGAAATTAAATAGTCTTGGACAGCTCTGCTAAATCTTTCCTCACCTATCCAGTGCAGAGAAAATGTTTCTGTTGGAACATAACCGCGAGCTAATTTATGCTCCCCTTGGGCGCCAGCTTCAACTTTTTTAAGGCCATTGTTTATAGCAAACTCAATAGCTCTATAATAACAAATTTCAAAATGTAGAAATGGGTAATCTTCGACGCAACCCCAGTATCGACCAAACAGAGTTTTTGACCCAATGAAATTTAAAGCGCCAGCAATATATTTTTCTTCTTTTTTTGCTAAAACCAAAAGTATTTTTGAACGCATAGTTTCATGGATTTCATCAAAAAATTGCCGTGTTAAATAAGGCGTACCCCACTTCCTAGCGCCAGTATCTTGGTAAAATTCCCAAAAGGAACTCCAGTGCTCTTTTTTGATTTGTGTTCCACTCAATATTTCTATCTCGCCACCAAAATTGTTTGCTTTCTCGCGCTCTTTTTTGATGTTTTTCCGTTTGCGTGAAGATAATACACTCAAAAAGTCTTCAAATGTCCTATATCCTTCGTTGAGCCAATGAAATTGCTGCGAAACTCGTCCGAGCATTCCGAGTTCCTGCCCGAGTTCAAATTCTTGCCTGCTACAAAAGGTTGTGTGAAGACTAGATAAATTATTTTGTTTACACAGTGCGATTGCACTTTGAAGCAGTAATGATGCTGTATTATTAGGAGCATTTTTTGAAACAAGAAGCCGGCGACCGGTTACTGGGGTAAAGGGCACTGAAATTTGAAGTTTTGGATAGTAACGGCCTCCGGCACGCTCAAAGGCATGAGCCCAATTGTGGTCAAATATATATTCTCCCTGTGAATTTGATTTCAAATATAAAGGGACAGCACCAACAAACTTATTATTATTGAATGCTGCTAAATGATTAGGAATCCATCCAGTGCCTTCTCCAACGGACCCACTTTTTTCAAGTGCATGTAAAAAGTCATAGCATGTAAATGGATCTGCTGTTTCATTCGAGTCGTCATCTGAATGAAATATTGCACACTTATCCCATTCTTTTCGACATAGCTCAGAAATAGAATTTACAACTTTTATGTTTGTTGAAGTTTCCGACATTAACCCTAAACCGACCACAAATTCACTTTAGAAATCCTTTCTATTAAAGTAATTGAGCGGGCAGCATTTGCCAATTTTTTATTCGAAAGATTATAGCACCTCAACGAGCCTGAGGTTTTTAAACCTCCAGTCAAACCCTTTGAAATTAATAAAATGCTAATTCACTATGATATCTGAAAGATGCCATCTATTTCGACTGCTACGCCGAGTGGCAATGAATTTGCAGAAACTGCAACTCTAGCGTGCTTACCGGCGTCCCCAAGCACATTTCCAAGAAGATCAGAAGCTCCATTAATAACTTGGGGCTGCTGTGTAAAGTCAGGTGTGGAATTTACAAAGCCAGTTAGTTTTATAACACGAACCAACTTGTCTAGATCGCCATCACAAGCAGACTTCACCTGAGCTAAAAGACTTATAGCACAGAATTTTGCAGCTTCAGCTCCTTGTTCAGTTGTAATATTGTCACCTAATTTACCTAAGATAAGACCGCTCGCGTTTTGGGAGATTTGTCCAGACACATAAAGCACATTTCCAACCTGAACATATGGAACGTAATTGGCTGCAGGAGCGGGAGCATCCGCTAATGTTATTCCTTCGTCGGAAAGTTTATTTTCAAAATTACCTTTCATATTTACTCCTACTCTAAGGCTCAAAGATGTAAAATTTATACAATAAACTAGTAACAGAAAAAAATTAAGTTTTTCAAATTTTATTTCTCAAGAATTAATATTTTTTGATCTTTTCGAGTATATTTAAGCGAGTATGAAAAACAAAAATTACGTCGTCAATTTGAATTCTAGAAGCTGGACTATAATGAATTAGGCTGTATATATTTAACTATGAAACTTGCAACCAAACTAGCGCTTCTTCTTCTTATTCCATTGTCTTTTTTATCTGCTTGTTCCTCTAGCTTTCAACTAGGTAATTATGACGATCCCTACGAGACCGTTAACAGAAAAGGTCATGAGATAAATAAAGCGATAGATAAAAAAGTTTTAAGGCCATCTTCTGAAATCTACGTCAGAGCTTTGGGTGAAAAGCCTAGGACAGCGATATCAAACTTTTCAGAAAACTGGGGCCTACCAAAAGATTTTGTTAATTATACGCTTCAAGGAGACCTTGGAAATGTAAGCAAAACATCAGGTCAATTTTTAATTAATTCGACTATAGGACTTGCCGGTATTTTTGATCCTTCTGAAAAATTTGGTATAAGTGCGCGTAGAACGGATTTTGGTGAAACCTTACATAGGTGGGGAGTTTCTGAAGGTGACTATGTTGAAATAATATTTTTAGGCCCATCTACAGAAAGGGATATGGTCGGGAAAGTCGCTGATTTATTCCTGGATCCAGTTGGCTTTGTTCTTAACCCTTGGCAGTCTCGCCTAATAACAACAGCTAACTTTGGTAACGTTTTAGGAAACAGAGCTGCATTGGGTTCCACGATAGACAGTGTTCTTTACGATAGCGCAGATAGCTATGCGCAAACTAAGTTAGCATATCTTCAAGGGCGCCGTTTTCGGCTAAACCCAGAAATTTCTGAAGTATATTCAGATCCGTATGAGGATCTGAATGAATAAAAGTTTTTTAAATAGGCGCTATTTTGTTATTTCGTTGGCTACAGCAGTAGCTTCTGTGTCTGGTAAATCTACATGGGCCGCTACTGCTAAAGACGCAGAGCTTTTGGTTGGAAGGGTAGTAAGGGAAATAAATGCAGTTATTTCATCTGGAAACTCAGAGGCGATTATGTTGAAGCAATTCGAAAAAATTTTTAAGTCCTATGCAGACGTAAAAACAATAGCTCGATATGCTTTAGGTAATGATGCAAGAGCTTTGAACAAAGTGCAGATGGATAGATTTACTGAGATTTACTCTGTTTACGTTTCACATAAATATGGACGACGGTTTGGAGAGTTCATAGGCGGTAAAATTGTTGTTCAGAAGTCACGCCCAATTAAGAGTTTTTTTGAAGTAGAGACCTTGGCACATATCAAAGGTTGGGAACCTTTTACGGTTTCTTTTTTGGTGTCTAATAAATCTGGTAAATTGCTTTTTTTCAATATTTTTATTGAAGGAATTAACATGCTTCTATCCGAGAGAACAGAAATCGGAGCAATGTTGGATAAACGTAGAGGAAATATTAAAAAAGTGATGAAAGATTTACAAAACGCAAGTTAATTGGAGTTGAAAAACCTATTAAAAAATCGTCCCAGCCTCTGTCCAAAAGATGAAGTTTCATCAATTGCTTTTACACCATTAGTTTCAAGGCCCTTATAAATTTTATTTGATTGAAGCGGTGTTGGAATTAAATTTGAATGAATTTCCTCCATAGCAGTACGCCAAATGTCAGCTGGTAAGCCTCCTCCTGTAACTCCACGTAGTGGCGTATTATTATCATAGCCTATCCAAACACCTGCAATATAATTTTTTGAAAAACCAACAAACCAGGCATCGCGGGCCGATTGTGAAGTCCCCGTTTTTCCAGCTACCTCCCAGTTCGAAAATTGTGCTCTTTTCCCCGTTCCATTTCTTATCACTTCTGACATCATAAATACTAAACCCTCTGCAGTTTCGGAGCTGATTATTTGCTTATCAAGTACTTCTGATTTATCCATTAGGGGTTCACGTTTATTTTTTTTCAGTTCTAAGGTTTCCCAGCCAAATGGCTCTACTTTATAGCCACTATTTAAAATAGTTGCATACGCGCCAACTAAGTCAATTAGCGTGGCTTCAGAGGTACCAAGTGCTATTGCGGGACCATTGCTTGGATTTGAAAATAGGCCAAACCTTTTAGCTAACTCTGAAACATATTCTCGCCCAATAGATTCAGAAATTTTTATTGCTGGAATGTTCAATGATTCCGAAAATGCTTTGGATAGCGTAACTTCTCCACTAAATGTGTTGGAGTAGTTTTTTGGCGTCCATGGGCCTGATCCCGGTAAATCTATTGAAATTTGCTCGTCATTCACAAGATCACTTGGGGAAAAGCCATTTTCAAACGCAGCAGCATACACAAAGGGCTTAAATAAAGATCCGGTTTGCCTAAGTGCTTGCGTAGCGCGATTAAATAGACCAGTTCCCTTCAAGTCCCGTCCTCCAACCATTGCTCTCACTGCTCCATTTGGAGACATAATAACGATGGCAGCTTGTGCTTTGGAATTTTGATCAACTTGGTCTCTGAAGACACTTCTTACCGCTTCTGCGGCAGCTTTCTGCACAAGTGGATCGAAGGTTGTTTTAATTACTACATCTTCAGTTGTTTCATAAGTGAGATATTCTGGAAGGCTGGCCATGACCCAGTCAGCAAAATATCCACCTGCTTTTGCCTTAGCAAATTTTGATAAAGTTGCTGGGTTTTCTCGAGCAAATTTTGCTTGGGCTTTACTCAGAAAATTTTGATTTTCCATAAGGCCTATGATCAGGTTGGCTCTTTCTTGTGACCTTTTTAAATTATTTGTTGGAGCGTAGCGCGTTGGCGCTTTTAGTAGACCGGCTAACATTGCGGCTTCTGATGGGTTCACTATTTTAGCAGACTTTCCAAAGTATCTTTGTGCGGCTGCTTCAAAACCGCGTGTTCCAGCACCTAGAAACACGCGGTTAATATAAATTGTCAGAATTTCGTCTTTTGAGAATTTAAACTCTAAGGATAGGGCATAAAGCGCTTCCTTAATTTTTCGCCATATAGTCGAAGTTCGACAGCTAGCTTCATAATCTTTTTCGCTGTTCCAGACAGCTTGGCTGAATGGTTTGCCTAGGCAAACAAGTTTGGCGGTTTGCTGAGTGATTGTTGATCCGCCATGCCCGGATAGAGGGCCGCGTCCCTCTGTTAAATTTATAAGTACAGCGCTACCAATTCCTCTTGGACTAATACCGAAGTGTGAATAAAAGCCACGGTCTTCTGTTGCTAATATTGCATTTTTCAAATGTGGGGAAATATTTTTAGCTGTTAGATTTTTTGAAAAATTATCACCTCTCCATGCAAAAACTTCCCCTTTATAATCTTCTAAGGTTACAGACCCGCGAGCCCGTTCATCTAGAAGGCTACTGAACTCTTTCATATTTAAATAGTAGTAGCTCACAGCTGATGTTATCCCCAAAAATATTATTAAGCTCGTGCGCCAAGTCAGCCCCCAAATGATTAGTAAAAAAAAGCGGATTATTTTCTTAAAAAACTTAATTAAAAAGTTTGAGCTTGAGTTTGAGCTAGAGGGTAATTTTGATTTTCTTTTCTGTGAGGGTTTATTTCTCAATGACGTGATTGATGTTTTTTTAAAACGATTTTCAGCAATCAAAGATTTATGATTCTTATTTCTTTTCTTAGTGCCCGCCATTTTGCTCTCTTTTTTCTTTTTCTACAGATTTTTTTCCAAACTGTTTAGTAGAAACAGACATTTTAAAATTGGAATAAAGATTAAATTTTAATCAAAATCAAAAATATGCGCAAAAATTATGCACATTATTCGAATTTTGATAACATTTTTCCGTGCTTAACCTTCGCAATTCAAAACAAATAGATTTTTTTCGTCGAGCATTAGCGAAATTGCGAAAGGCAAAATAATGAATTTAATTATAGCTACTATCAAACCATTCAAACTGGAAGATGTTCGAGAAGCACTTACAGGTTTGGGGGTAAAGGGTATGATGGTAACTGAGATCAAAGGTTTTGGTTCTCAGTCTGGTCATACTGAAATTTATCGAGGCGCTGAATACGCCGTAAATTTTGTTCCAAAAATCAAATTGGAAATCGTTGTTGAACAGTCGATGACTGAGCAAGTTGTCGAGACGATAAAATCATCAGCACATACTGGAAAAATCGGCGATGGAAAAATTTTCGTTTTAGATGTTCAACAAACAATTCGTGTGCGTACCGGTGAAACCGGCGCTGACGCAATATAAAAGGGGTATGTCATCGATGACAAAATCATTGTTAAAAGTATTTGGTGCGAGCGCTCTGCTCGCTATGATTGGTTCGCAATCATTTGCGCAAGATGCACCAGCATTAGTTCCAACAGACTCAGTGTTTATTCTAAATAGTTTGCTGTTTTTNATTGGTGGATTTCTTGTTTTTTGGATGGCTGCTGGCTTCACTATGCTGGAGTCCGGCTTAGTNCGTTCGAAAAACGTTACAACGCAGTTGACAAAAAATATGGGATTATTTTCNTTNGCNGCAGTTTTTTATTANTTAATAGGNTACAACGTTATGTATCCTCTTGGTACGTGGATGTATGATGGAGTTCTATCGGGCGTTTGGGGCGTAGCTGTCTTAGAGGCCGTCGGTGTCACATCAGATGGTGCCGATGATTATGGATATGCATCAACAGGCTCAGACTTCTTTTTTCAACTGATGTTTTGTGCTGCCACAGCATCTATCGTGTCTGGAGCTTTGGCTGAACGGATCAAATTGTGGCCATTTTTAATCTTCACCATTGTGCTTACTGGTTTGATTTATCCCATCCAAGCGAGTTGGAAATGGGGTGGTGGATTTTTAGACGGTATGGGCTTTCTTGACTTTGCAGGCTCAACAGTTGTGCACTCTGTCGGAGGATGGGCTGCACTAATGGGTGCCATAATTTTAGGTCCTCGTATCGGTAAATATGCTAAGGATGGTAAAGTCACTCCAATCCCAGGTTCAAATCTAGCACTGGCGACTTTAGGAACATTCATACTATGGATGGGTTGGTTTGGTTTCAACGGCGGTTCACAGCTTGCGATGGGTTCTGTTGGTGACGTAGCTGACATTTCTAGGATTTTTTCTAATACTAATGCTGCTGCTGCAGGTGGTGCAATCGCCGCTCTGTTGTTAACGCAATTTCTGTATAAAAAACCAGACTTAACTATGATACTGAACGGCTGTTTAGCTGGGTTGGTTTCTATAACTGCAGAGCCTCTCACACCATCATTGGGTGCCGCAACACTAATTGGTGCTGTAGGTGGAGTTATCGTAGTATTTACTGTTCCAATGTTGGATAAATTTAAGATTGACGATGTAGTGGGTGCAATCCCAGTTCACCTTTTTGCCGGCATCTGGGGTACTATGATAGTACCTGCAACAAATAGCGACGCGTCATACGGCACTCAATTATTATCCATTGTTATTGTTGGTATATTTGTTGTTGTGACGTCGGGTATCGTGTGGACAATTCTAAAATCTACCATGGGTATTCGTGTTGGCGAAGAAGAAGAAATCGCTGGCTTGGATACATCTGAGCTAGGTATGGAAGCATACCCTGAATTTTCGAAAGGATAAAACAACTTAGTTTGTTTATAACACTGGCAGGAGCTTTCTAAAAAGCTCTTGCCATTAACTTTTTTGGGGGATTAAAATGGAAATGTTAAGTTTTTCGGTGTCTACACCATTTTGGATTTGGTTACTTTTTGCACTAACAACTGCATACTACTACGATCTTATGAAACGAAGAATTGCTAGGCTAGAACAAAAAATATCAGATCTTAGCAATTAAAAACTGATATTGTCTGGTAGTTATAAAAGCCTTTGTAATTGGCCATCATAAATGGGTTCTAAAGTTTCGGTTTCAAATAGAGATGAAACCGACGTTCCATTCCAAATATTGAGAATGGCTTGGGCAAATATAGGTGCGGTTGGTACTATTCTAATATTTGAAGCTTTTGCCACTGGATCGGTTGCTTGAATAGAATCCGTAATAACAAGTGATTTCATTACAGAATTACTGATCCGTTCTACAGCTGGCCCAGAAAGTACACCATGGGTTATGTAGGAATGAACTTCTGCAGCTCCTTTTTCGATTAGAACCTCAGCGGCTTTACAAAGAGTTCCGGCTGTATCACAGATATCGTCGACAATGATACACTTCCTACCTTTTACGTCACCAATCACAGTCATTTCAGCAATTTCTCCCGGCCCCTCCCTTCTTTTATCAACAATTGATAGGGGAGCATTTATTCGCTTAGCGAGTTCTCTGGCTCGCGCAACTCCGCCAACATCAGGTGAAACTACCATCATGTCGTTTAGATTACCGGAAAACTGATGCATTATATCCAACGCAAACACTGGCGATGCGTATAAATTATCTACAGGTATATCGAAAAAACCTTGTATCTGCGTAGCATGGAGGTCTAGCGTAAGAATTCTTTCTACCCCGGCCTCGACCAACAAATTCGCTACAAGTTTAGCACTTATTGGTGTTCGAGCCTTTGACCGTCGATCTTGTCTCGCATAGCCAAAATATGGAATTACAGCTGTAATACGGCTTGCAGATGCCCTTCGTAAAGCATCCGCCATAATAAGAAGTTCCATAAGATTATCGTTCGCGGGGTTAGAGGTGGACTGGATTATAAACATATCCTCACCACGAACATTTTCAAAAACTTCTATGAAAATCTCTTGGTCATTAAACCTCTCTATTCGGGCATCAACCAGTTCGACATTGAGGCCTCGGTGAACGGTCATTCTCCGTGTAATTGCTTTAGCTAAATTTTTATTTGCGTTGCCGGATATTAATTTTGGTTCATTGAGGGTGAGCATCAATAAGAAATCCTTGTTAGCGTTTAAAGAATCATGTTGCTGACTCCGGATAACATGGTGTTGCGATTAGGCAAAGACACAGTTTTCTCATTCGAATTCAATCAATGCATAAAATGAATATTTTTGTTTTTGAAGTTACTTTCTTGTATTAGGTCAAAGACCAAAGATGAAACAGAGATTTGTTAGGCTCTTTAAATAATGAATTTTAAATGCCAATAGACAGCCGAGCAGGAATAAAGGTTAACTCTTTCACTGTAGGCAAAGGGCAAGACCAAATTTTGTTGTTACACTGCTCTTTGGCCAGCAGCAGGGCCTGGCTACCCATTATTGGTCATTTAAAAGATTCTCTT
>NZGN01000108.1:0-22449 GCA_002691045.1 Marinovum sp. | reverse complement strand
ACTTTAATACACTGAACTCTTCGTGCACCTGAGTTATCAGCAACATCCAGGTTAGTTTGCATCTGGATCATTTATTATCTCCTGACCTTTGGGGACCTATACTTTTGCCCCAGGGTTTCAATTAAACAGGTTATACTGGAATGCTAAGCCTCCAATACCTCCCAGCGTTTTGTTTTTGACCGTGGAGCACACTCTATTATTTTTACAGAGTCACCAGTTTTAAATGAATTTTTTTCATCGTGCGCACGATACTTTTTTGACTTTCTAATAGTCTTCTGAAGAACTGGGTGCTTGAACCGTCTTTCTACAGATACTGTAATTGTTTGGTCGTTTTTATCAGAAGTGACCACACCTTGAAGAATTCGTTTTGGCATTCTTCGCTCCCCTACTCACTAGCCTTTGATTTTTCGTTCAATATCGTGAGCACTCTGGCAGCATCACGCTTTGCGCTTCTCATGCGAGAGGTATTTTCCAACTGGCCAGTAGCCTGCTGAAAACGAAGGTTAAAAGATTCTTTTTTCAAAGATGCTAGTTCTTCACGAAGTTGATCTGGCGTTTTGTCACGCAGTTCACCGGCTTTCATGCCTATTTTCCTTTTCTGACACTAGAAGGCCCCATATTGGGTAACCTTGAACCTAGTGGATATATTTTACTCACGATTCTAATAACCGCGCACTAAGATTAGCGCTGTATAAGCAAATCATTGATGATACGCAAGACTTAGCTTAGATTTATTTTTAAGCACGTATTAGAGATTATTTAAATAGATCATCATGGCCAAAACAAAGTTATTATTTAGCACTCCATTATATCACGCAAGTTTAGCAGAATCTGGAAATTTTGATATGGATGAACTGGAGAAATCCTGCTGGTCTATCGCTCAAGACGACGAGGCCGGGCAAAAGTGGTGTGATGAAAACAACTATCCAGGCTATACAAGTTATGCGTCTCTAAGCGATTTAACTTGGCGCTCACCATTTTTTAAAGAATTAAAAAAACTTTTAGACCTGCATGTAAAAATATTTGTGAAGGAACTCGATTTTGATTTGGAGGGCCGTAATTTAAAATTAGAGGATTTATGGATAAATATATTACCTGAAGGAGGGAACCATTCAGCACATATTCATCCAAACTCAGTTATCTCAGGAACAACTTATATCTCGATGCCATCTGGGAGCAGTGCAATAAAATTTGAAGACCCTCGACACTCCATGATGATGGCAGCACCTTCAAGAGTTAAAGACGCAAAAGAATATCTTAAACCATTCATTTATGTAAATCCGTCAGTGGGAGACCTTTTGTTGTGGGAAAGTTGGTTACGCCACGAAGTTCCAGCAAACAATTCTTCAGAAGAACGAATATCAATAAGTTTCAATTACAGCTGGTAAATAAAAGCCCCCATAAAAACTGAGGGCTAGATTTGTTAAATTAATTAAAACTTACCAGTCTTCCCGAACAACAACGCGCGTTTTAACAGGCAACTTCATGGCGGCCAAACGAAGTGCCTCGCGAGCAATATCATCATTAACGCCGTCTATTTCGAACATCATTCTTCCAGGTTTCACTTTGCAGGCCCAAAAATCAACTGACCCTTTACCTTTACCCATCCGAACCTCAACAGGCTTAGAAGTAACTGGAGTGTCGGGGAAGATACGAATCCAAACTCTACCTTGCCGTTTCATGTGTCGTGTCATAGCACGCCGGGCGGCCTCGATTTGTCGTGCGGTAACTCGCTCTGGGGTAGTTGCCTTCAATCCATAAGTTCCAAAGTTAAGATCAGAGCCACCCTTGGCGAAGCCCCTAATTCTGCCTTTGTGTAGTTTACGGAATTTTGTACGTTTAGGTTGTAACATATTTTAACCCCTTACCGACGATTACCAGCGACACCACGCGGTGCAGGTCTATCTTGTAGTTCTTGTGCGCGTCGATCACGAGCTTGAGGATCATGCTCCATGATCTCGCCTTTGAATATCCAGACTTTTATACCGATAATTCCATATGGTGTCATGGCTTCGACGTTTGAGTAATCGATGTCTGCGCGGAGAGTATGTAGAGGTACTCTACCTTCTCTATACCACTCAGTACGAGCAATTTCTGCTCCACCTAGCCTACCAGCAACATTTACACGAATACCCAATGCACCCATTCGCATGGCATTCTGAACAGCACGTTTCATAGCCCGACGAAAAGACACTCGACGCTCTAGCTGTTGGGCAATACTCTCTCCAACCAACTGGGCATCTAATTCTGGCTTGCGAACTTCGATAATATTTAAATGCAATTCAGACTCGGTCATATTTGCTAGTTTTTTTCGTAGTGTTTCAATATCAGCGCCCTTTTTCCCGATAATTACTCCAGGACGCGCTGTGTGTATTGTCACACGACATTTTTTATGTGGACGCTCTATTATCACTTTCGAAACACCAGCTTGGGCGCAGTCTTTTTTGATAAATTCACGCATGCGCAAGTCTTCTAAAAGAAGGTCTCCATACTCTTTGGTATCAGCGTACCATCTACTGTCCCACGTACGGTTTACCTGAAGACGCATACCAATCGGATTAACTTTCTGACCCATTAGGCTTGCTCCTCTGTCTGTCGAACCTTAATTGTAAGCTCCGAAAATGGCTTGATTATTTTTCCGAAACGACCACGTGCCCGAGGCCGACCGCGCTTCATTATTAAATTTTTACCAACGTAAGCCTCAGCAACAACCAACTCATCTACGTCAAGGTTATGATTATTTTCCGCATTGGCGATCGCCGATTGTAAGCATTTTTTTACATCAATCGCTATTCGTTTTTTGCTGAACGCTAATTCAGTTAACGCTTTGTCAACTTTTTTGCCACGGATCATAGCAGCAACTAGATTAAGCTTTTGAGGGCTTGTGCGAAGCATGCGTAGCTTTGCCATAGCTTCATTTTCTGCAACTCTTCGAGGGTTAGTATCTTTTCCCATGACAACTACTTCCTCTTCGCTTTCTTGTCAGCTCCATGACCGTAATAGGTTCGAGTTGGAGAATATTCCCCAAACTTCTGACCAATCATGTCTTCAGATACTGAAACTGGGATATGCTTATGCCCATTATAGACACCAAAAGTTAACCCAACAAATTGAGGCAAAATGGTTGATCTCCGCGACCATATTTTGATAACCTCGTTACGACCACTTTCACGAGCTGCTTCTGCCTTCTTAAGCACATAAGCATCCACAAAAGGACCCTTCCATACAGAGCGACCCATAATTAACGCCCTTTCTTTTTGGCGTGACGCGAGCGTATTATCAGCTTTTGTGACGCTTTGTTTTTATTTCTTGTTTTCTTACCTTTGGTAGGCTTACCCCAAGGTGTAACTGGATGACGCCCACCTGATGTTCGTCCCTCGCCACCACCATGAGGGTGATCGATGGGGTTCATAACAACACCACGAACTGATGGCCTAATTCCTTTGTGGCGCATGCGGCCAGCTTTTCCAAAGTTTTGGTTAGAATTATCAGGATTAGACACGGCTCCAATGGTAGCTAAGCATTCTTGACGCACCATTCGGAGCTCACCTGAACTAAGTCTAATTTGAGCATAGCCTCCATCTCGGCCTACGAATTGGGCATAAGTACCGGCCGCTCTCGCTATTTGACCGCCTTTACCTGGTTTCAGCTCAATATTATGTATGATTGTTCCAATCGGCATCCCGGAGAAGGGCATTGTATTTCCAGGCTTTATATCGGCTTTATCAGCGGATATAACTTTGTCGCCAACAGCTAGCCGTTGAGGAGCCAAAATATAAGCCTTCTCACCATCATCATAATTAATTAATGCTATGAAAGCGGTCCTATTTGGATCGTACTCTATACGATCTACTGTAGCTGAAATATCTGTCTTATTACGTTTGAAATCAACAATTCTGTAGAGCCTCTTAGCTCCACCGCCTCTGCGCCGAGATGTAATCCGTCCGGTATTGTTGCGTCCGCCCGATTTTGTCAAACCCTCAGTCAAGGATTTAACGGGGCGACCCTTCCAAAGCTCCGAACGGTCGATCAGTACCAGCCCGCGCTGGCCCGGCGTCGTTGGTTTGTACGACTTAAGTGCCATGCTTTCTGTCTTCCGTTTGCTATGTCGGCGGACTAACCGCCTTTGGTAAAGCCCCCCGAAGGTGGCCGGTTTATTCAGGCGGTAAAGCTTGTACCACCTAAGAACTTCGATCGTATAAAGGGGTAAAGCAAAACTGTCCACCCCTTAAAATTAATTGTCAGGTTGCATCAGAGCTGTAGGAAATTCACTCTGCCACACCAACTCAAAGACCAGTAGAAACGTCGATGGAGTTGCCCTCTTCTAAGGTAACATAGGCCTTCTTAACATCGCGCCTTTTCCCTAGTTGCCCACGAAAACGCTTAACCTTACCTTTTGTTATTGTCGTATTGACAGCTTTTACCTTTACTCCGAATAAAGCCTCAACGGCTTCTTTTATCTGAGGTTT
Source organism: Marinovum sp. (assembly GCA_002691045.1). GTDB lineage: Bacteria > Pseudomonadota > Alphaproteobacteria > Rhodobacterales > Rhodobacteraceae > Salinivivens. Next base: position 17,980 of record NZGN01000108.1, on the reverse strand, counting down.
ATTGCTTTCAACAGCAACCTCAAAAACGACAGCACCAGATTCAGAGGCCATAGTAGCTTTTTCGGTTATAATCGGTTTGCGAATAACATCATAGTGTTCAGCTTTTACACTCATTTCAATCGAGCCTCCAATGCCTCTACGCCAGCCTTAGTTAAAACCAGAGTATCACGTTTCAATATATCATAAACGTTCGCACCAATGGATGGCAGAATGTCTAAGCCCTCTATATTTCGAGCAGCCTGAGCAAAATCACCATTTACCTCTGCGCCATCAATAACCAAAGTCCTCTTCCAGCCGAGATCTTTAAACTGCTTAGCGAGCTCAGCCGTCTTTCCGCTAGATGTAGCTTTGTCTAATATTACCAAAGAACCCTCTTTGGCTTTAGCTGATAACGCGTGTTTCAAACCCAAGGTTCTTACCTTTTTGGGAAGACCATGAGCATGGCTACGGGGAGTAGGACCCTTGTAGACACCACCTTTTCTAAAAATAGGAGCATTTCGATCGCCGTGGCGAGCACCGCCGGTACCCTTTTGTCGGTAAATTTTCTTCTTGGAATAGCTAGTTTCAGACCTCGTTTTGACCTTATGAGTTCCTGCCTGCGCTTTGTTGCGCTGCCATCTCACAACCCTATGTAAAATATCAACACGCGGGTCCAATCCAAAAATATCGTCCCCTAATTCAACAGAACCGGCTGAAGCTCCATCTAATTTTATAACTTTAAGCTTCATTCTTCGCCTCCATTGGCCGATGTTTCGTCAGTGACGACCTCTGACGAAGGTTCAGAAGGGGTGTCCTGTTTCGCTTCAGGTTTGACAGTGCTATCAGCAGAGGCTCTTAGCGCCGCAGGATATGGAACACCTTCAACAGTAGCCTTTTTAACAGCATCTTTGACAGTTACCCATCCACCTTTTGAGCCAGGGACAGCACCTTTAATCATAATCAAGCCACGTTCTGAGTCTACTTTCACAACTTGTAGGTTCTGCGTTGTTACTCGCGCAGCACCCATATGTCCCGCCATCTTCTTTCCTTTAAAAACTTTACCAGGGCCTTGACACTGACCAGTTGAACCGTGTGATCTGTGAGAAATAGATACACCGTGGGAAGCCCTAAGACCCCCAAAGTTATGTCTTTTCATAGCACCCGCGAAACCTTTACCAATCGAAGTGCCAGATACATCTACAAATTGGCCTTCAACATAATGTTCTGCGGTAATTTCAGCACCTACATCAATCATGTTTTCGGGGGCCACACGAAATTCAGCAATCTTTCTTTTTGGTTCTACCTTAGCAACTGCAAAATGACCTCGCATTGCTTTTGCAACATTCTTAACTTTAGACTGACCAGCACCAAGTTGCACAGCGGTGTATCCGTGTTTTTCGTTTGTTCTCTGTGCGACAACCTGTAAATTATCCATATGAAGAACGGTTACAGGTATCTGTTTACCATTATCCATGAATAAGCGGGTCATACCCACTTTTTTAGCTATTATACCAGAGCGCATTTTTGCCCTCCTCAAACTGAAATCTGAACATCAACACCAGCAGCCAAATCAAGCTTCATTAGAGCATCAACTGTTTGCGGTGTTGGATCAATAATGTCTAAAAGGCGCTTGTGTGTACGAATTTCAAACTGATCACGAGATTTCTTATTTACGTGAGGGCCACGCAAAACTGTGAATTTTTCAATTTTGTTCGGCAGCGGAATAGGGCCCCGAACAGAAGCACCAGTACGTTTAGCAGTATTGACTATTTCTTGGGTACTTGCGTCAAGAACACGATAATCAAACGCTTTTAAACGGATGCGTATATTTTGGCTTTGCATTTTATTATGCCTTTATTAATCACGCGTTAGAGTTGAGAGGATTGTAATAGTTTATCTAAAACCTTCATCGAACCCTTAGGTGGCGCTTAGCGCCAATTAAAGAGGGCAAACAAATAATGTTTGCCCCAACTATTTTCTATTACTCTATAATTTTGGAGACGACTCCTGAGCCTACTGTACGGCCACCTTCACGGATTGCGAAACGTAGTTTCTCTTCCATTGCGATAGGAGCAATCAACTCAACATTGAACTTTAGGTTATCGCCTGGCATTACCATTTCAGTACCGGATGGAAGCACAACAGTTCCCGTTACGTCAGTTGTACGGAAGTAAAACTGAGGACGGTAGTTGGCAAAAAATGGTGTATGACGTCCACCTTCTTCTTTTGTTAGTATGTAGCACTCAGCTTCAAATTTTGTATGTGGTGTAACTGAACCAGGCTTACAGAGAACCTGACCACGCTCAACACCTTCACGATCAACACCACGAAGAAGTGCACCAATGTTGTCACCTGCTTCACCTGAGTCAAGCAACTTACGAAACATTTCAACACCAGTACATGTTGTCTTGGATGTTTCACGAATACCAACGATTTCAATTTCGTCGCCCACGTTAATAACACCACGCTCAACTCGACCTGTCACAACTGTACCACGGCCTGAGATAGAGAATACGTCTTCAATTGGCATCAAGAATGGCTCATCAACGGCACGTGGCGGCTGTGGAATATAAGCATCAACCTGCGCCATTAGCTCTTTGATTTTTTCTTCGCCAATGTTGGCGTCACGGCCTTCCATAGCTGCCAAAGCAGAACCTGCAACAATTGGAATATCATCACCTGGGAAATCATACTCAGACAATAGTTCACGGATTTCCATCTCAACAAGCTCAAGAAGCTCGTCATCATCAACCTGATCAACTTTGTTCATGAATACGACCATTGCAGGAATACCAACCTGTCGGCCCAGCAAGATGTGCTCACGTGTTTGAGGCATAGGACCATCTGCTGCGTTCACAACCAAGATCGCCCCATCCATTTGAGCCGCACCAGTGATCATGTTCTTTACGTAGTCAGCGTGACCTGGGCAATCCACGTGTGCGTAGTGACGTGCATCTGTCTCGTACTCAACGTGTGCTGTTGAAATCGTAATCCCACGGGCCTTTTCTTCAGGCGCACCATCAATCTGGTCATATGCCTTGAATTCACCAAAAAACTTAGTGATCGCCGCTGTCAATGTGGTCTTACCATGGTCCACATGGCCAATCGTACCAATGTTGCAGTGTGGTTTACTGCGGTCAAATTTTTCCTTCGCCATTATGGCCTCCTATATTGAGCGGCGGAGTTTCTCCACCTTGTTAAAAAACCCACCACTGAAAGGCGATGAGCACATTACGATCAAGCAAACTTTGCTTGAATTTCGTCAGAAATATTCTGAGGAACTGGCTCATAGTGATCAAACTGCATTGTAAATTGAGCCCGTCCCGATGACATGGAACGTAAATTGTTAATATATCCAAACATGTTTGCCAGAGGAACAAATGAGTCAATCGCTATAGCGTTACCACGAGGCTCCTGACCTTGTACTTGCCCTCGGCGAGACGTTAAATCTCCGATAATGTTTCCAGTGTACTCTTCAGGAGTTACAACCTCTACTTTCATAATAGGCTCAAGAAGCTTAGCTCCAGCTTGGCGCATACCTTCTCTCATACCCATGCGAGCCGCAATTTCAAATGCCAGAACCGATGAGTCGACATCGTGAAACTTTCCGTCGACCAAAGCTACCTTAAAATCAATCACAGGAAAGCCCGCCAATGGCCCACTATCCATGACAGATTTAATACCCTTCTCAACGCCAGGAATATATTCTTTTGGAACGGCACCACCTACGATTCGAGATTCAAATGAGTACCCCTCGCCTGGCTGAGTTGGAGAAATAATAAGCTTCACTTCTGCAAATTGGCCAGATCCACCAGATTGTTTTTTGTGTGTATAAGTATGCTCGACTTCATGCGAAATTGTTTCACGATAGGCCACCTGCGGTGCACCGATATTAGCCTCAACTTTAAATTCTCTTTTAAGTCTATCGATCAAAATATCGAGATGAAGTTCTCCCATCCCCTTCATAATTGTTTGACCAGACTCAAGATCGGTTTCAACTCTAAAAGACGGATCTTCAGCCGCAAGTCGTCCCAATCCCTGAGACATTTTCTCCTGGTCGCCTTTTGTTTTTGGTTCAACAGCAATCTCGATAACTGGATCCGGAAAGGTCATCGTTTCTAGCACAACTGCCTCTTTTGCATCGCATAGTGTGTCACCAGTAGTCGTTTCCTTAAGACCCGCTAAAGCAATAATATCACCTGCGAAAGCCTCGTCTATCTCTTCGCGATTGTTAGAATGCATCATCATCATTCTGCCAATTCTTTCTCGCTTACCCTTAGTTGAATTCTGTACATTATCTCCTTTATTCATGACGCCGGAGTAAATTCTCGTAAAAGTCAGAGAACCAACAAAGGGGTCGTTCATAATTTTGAAAGCCAAACCTGCAAATGGCATCTCGTCATCTGCACGTCGAGAGATGTTACGCTCTTCATTTTCATCACCAGGCTTAAATCCCATGTAATCAGCCACGTCCAAAGGACTTGGAAGGTAGTCAATCACTGCATTTAGTAGGGGCTGAACCCCTTTATTCTTGAAAGCGGAACCACCTAAAACTGGCACAAACGCCATTTCAAGCGTTCCTTTTCGAAGAAGTGTTCTCAAAGTAGAGACATCAGGTTCTTCTCCCTCAAGATACATAATCATTGCGTCGTCGTCCATTTCAACGGCAGCTTCAATCATTTTGTTGCGCCATTCATCTGCCGAAGATTTAAGGCTGTCTCTAACCGGGGCCTTCACCCAAGAAGCGCCAAGATCTTCACCTTGCCAAAGCCATTCTTCCATTGTTACAAGGTCTATCAACCCTTCTAATTCAGTTTCAGCGCCAATTGGAAGCGCCACAGGAACTGCTTTTGCTCCTGTTCTATCTTCAATCATGTTCACACAATTGAAAAAGTCTGCACCAATCTTATCCATTTTATTTACAAAAACAATCCGCGGAACTTTGTACCTGTCCGCTTGTCTCCAAACAGTTTCAGTTTGTGGCTCAACACCTGCATTTGCGTCGAGAACACATACTGCACCATCTAAAACAGCCAGCGATCGTTCAACTTCAATAGTAAAGTCAACGTGGCCAGGAGTATCAATAATATTTAGCCTGTGTTTTGGCGTGTCAGCAGTTTGGCCGTCTTCTGTTCGCTCCCAAAAAGTAGTCGTAGCAGCGGATGTAATGGTGATGCCTCGTTCCTGCTCTTGCTCCATCCAATCCATGGTAGCCGCACCATCATGTACTTCACCTATATTGTGAGATTTGCCTGTGTAGTATAGAATTCTTTCCGAACAAGTTGTCTTACCGGCATCGATATGTGCCATTATGCCGAAGTTGCGATACAAATCTAAAGTGTATTCTCGTGCCATTTCCCTATTGCCTCTATTATTCTACCAACGATAATGGCTGAATGCTTTGTTTGCATCTGCCATTTTGTGTGTGTCTTCTCGTTTCTTGACCGCAGCACCTCTTGAGTTCACAGCATCAATAAGTTCTGCTGCTAATCTTTCTTCCATGGTATTTTCGTTTCGACCTCGGCTAGCAGCTATCAACCACCTGAGGGCTAAAGCTTCCCTTCTTTCGGTTCGAACCTCAACAGGAACTTGATAAGTAGCACCACCTACTCGACGCGATCTAACTTCAACTGCTGGCTTTATGTTTTCGAGAGCCTCATGAAAAACTTCAACCGGAGCTCTTTTGATTTTTGACTCAACGCGATCGAGTGCGTTGTACACTATTTTTTCTGCGACAGATTTTTTACCGTCAATCATGAGGTTGTTCATAAATTTTGACAAAACACGATCACCAAATTTTGCATCCGGCAAGATTTCGCGTTTTTCAGCGGCGTGACGACGAGACATTTAATCTTCCTTTACTTTGGACGCTTAGCGCCATATTTCGAACGACGTTGTTTTCTATCTTTAACGCCCTGTGTATCCAATACGCCCCGAAGGATGTGGTATCTAACGCCCGGTAAATCTTTAACACGACCTCCACGAATTAGAACCACGGAGTGCTCTTGCAAATTGTGTTGTTCACCAGGAATGTAGCTGATGACCTCGTAGCCATTAGTAAGCCTTACCTTGGCTACTTTCCGCATAGCTGAGTTCGGCTTTTTGGGTGTTGTTGTATAAACACGGGTGCAAACGCCACGCTTTTGGGGACATTGCTCTAAGTGTTGAGACTTAGACCTTTTAATTTTTGGCTGCCTTGGTTTTCGGATCAGCTGTTGTATCGTTGGCATTCAGGTTACCCCGTATATCTCAGTTTCGGTTACACAGCGTAAACTGCGCAGTTAAAGTTTGCACTGCGCGTCCGCAATACAAAGAGCCGTAGTCGTCTAATAAAACTAGGACGATACGGCGGCGTTTCAGAGGATCGAAGCAGAGCTTAGATCTTGACCACTCAAATATTTAATTACTATCGAGGCGACCCTCGGTGGCATTTCGCGTGCGTATAGGCGTATACGGTTTAGATGTCAACAAGCACTTGACAGAGAAATTTGAACAAAAGCGGTACTCAGAAAAATATTGTCAGAAATACGATACACTTGAAACGAATACGGCATAATTTATTTCGAGGCAAATTGGTCGTTGAAACTTTTGAAAACTTGCTCTAAACCAACCGGTTTTTCACAATCTTGAAAGACCTCTAATTTTGGCTCTACTTTTACAATCTCACCTTCAAATGAAACTTGTTCAAATTGCTCTGACAAGACGATCATTAAATTATCGGCTAAAGAAGCCTTTATAAAAGCTTCGCCATGTTGAAATTCTCTGACTTCACCGGTACTTAAATTTCTAACGGCAAATGCTTCCAAATCCAGATCACAATTTGTTTTTAGGCTCACCCTTGCTATGACTGTTTTAGACAAATAGGACTTCTCGAAATACTTGTAACTAAACGCCGCTACCCCACAAGTCAGAACTAAAAAAAGAAACTTAAACATTGATATTGCCCACTTCAGTCTTGAAGTGCAAACGCCGTGCCATAATGCAATTTTATGACGACTTTCTTCTCCTAGTCACGCAAAATGTAAGTTCTTGAGGAAGCTTAGACGAAAAATGATATTGTGTGTCCCCAAAATTTTTTTGGCAATGTTTAACCACCGCTTCTTTTTCTATAAAAGATATAAACTGTCGCGTTATTTTTGCTTCTTCAGCAATCATCAGATTAAAAATCATAGACTGCTTCGTCATATTCCAAGTGGATTTTAAATTTGCAAACAAATACTCTTTCCATGACTTTACCGTTAAATTAGGAGCATAGTTGAAGGTTCCAGACATAACGCTATAGTCAGCCTTCTCAATCGGTTTACTGCCACAGAAAAATTTTACTCCTTTTTGCTTATACACGGTCTCACAATATTCTATCGGGCTTCTCGCTAAATCGAAACCCGTATAACAAAATTGATATTGGCCAAAATTAGCATTGAGCCGGCTCAGAAATCCACCATAACCACAACCGATATCATTTATTGAAAAAAAGTGCGGCACTGATGATTTTTTTAAAAAATAGATTATTGTATCAAATCTCACATTTTGGCGCTCTCGTGAAAACCATAAGCTTGATTTTGGTTGTGCTCCAAATTTTATAAATCTTGAATTATATTCGACTGCCACCTTTTTTTCAAAATCATTCATCGTGACCACCTAACTCAACAGATAGCTTAACAGAGTGTAAAACACTTAACATATAATTAAGTTTCAATAATTTTTTTTTACAAACCTAACATGCTCGCATGGTTTGTCGTTTGAATAAATCAGCAAATAAGGAATTCGTTATGAAAAACATAAAAAAGTTTTTACTGCCAATTACTATGGCATCACTCTTAGCTGGTTGTCAGGTTACCGTTCCGCCGGCAAATAATCAAAATAGTAATAACAACAGTACAAACGCTACAACTTTAACTATTCTGGATGCTAAAGCTCTCAAAGGTTCCGAAAAAGTTACTGTGCATGCTTACGCATACACCCGCGGCAGCGACCATTGTTCAAGAACAATAGCGTTACGATTTTCTAGCGAACTGCCTTATACACAAACCTTAGTTGCTATGAGAAACAGGGCCTTGGTGACGGGCGCTAATGCCCTGTCTATTACTGGTTGGGAAGAAGAAAACGGAGTAACGACGTTTACAGGACATTTTTTTGATTGTCATTCCAAGAAGGGTTTATAATTGTAAAAATTTAAGATCGAAACAGCGTCACGCTGTTTCGACAGCCGTTCCTGTAACCGAAACTATTACGTAGTTTTTTGAACCAAAAACAGTTGTAGTTAGGTTCATACTATATCCTAAAATTGCATTTGCTCCATGTTTGATCGCATTTGCTTTCAATTCTACATTCGCTTCTTCAATCACCTTTTTAAATACGTTATTGTTTTCAAGTGATTTCTTTTTTCGTTTGAATCGATCCAGGAACCTTGGTTTTTCATGTGGCGTTCCTGAAAAAGTGGCCTCACCGTGAACTATACCAAAACGTTTTCTTACTCGCATGTTAGGAGCCGTTTCACTAGTCAGCGTCATATTTTCAAATTTTTCAAATAGGTGATCTATCGATCTAGCATTTGTTGGCTTTTTGGATTGATTGGCCGCATTTACTTTGGTCTTTACTAGTGACTTAACATAGCAAGCGATACACATTCCGTCATGATTTCGTGAGGCGTTCGTCTCACTATAACCCATTTTTATATTACACTCGACACAACTTGACATAATTCATCACCATTTTTTCATTTTACTGTGTAAATTTTTCGACCATATCAGAGTTTGCCTGCATGAGCCGGGCGGATCCATTAAATTGCTGCTGAGCTTTGATCATAGCTGTCAATTCATCGGTTATATCGACATTAGATTTTTCAAGGCCCCCAATTTTTAATTCAGCAAAACCCGCATCCAAAGGGGCACCAAAAGTCAGCACACCAGATTTTTCAGTAGCAGAAAAACGCGCAAAACCTTGCTGCTTCAGGCCCACAGGATTGGAAAAAACACCCAAAGCCAAAGAGCTTATTGGAACTAATTCTTCTCTATCTCCGTATCTCGCAGAAATTTTTCCATCTTTTGATATTGCCAACTCTGACATTATGGCATTTTCACTCGTCGTTGGAATTTGAATAGGTTGTAATACTCCCAGACCACCATCTACCGGCGAAAATTGGTTATCTACTACCGGAGAACCTAAAACATAATAGTTATCACCAGTTGTAAGGAACCCATCTCCATCTACAGTAAAGGATCCATTTCTAGTATATGAGATACTATTATCAGTAGCATTTTGAATAGCAAAAAATCCATTTCCAATCAGTGCCATATCAGTAACGTTCTCAGTTGATATTACTGCTCCCTGAGCATCACTCATTCTGTTTTGATCGACATGTGATCCTAAGCCACTGGATGTACTTTTAACAGCATCTGGCATTAATCCAGCAGCAAAATCAGAGAAAGAGGATAANGATTTTTTAAATCCATTTGAATTCGCGTTNGAAATATTATTCGAAATGACAGCAAGTTCATGCATTGCTGTNTCCATACCAGATTTGATAATCGAAAACATCGACGACTCCTAATTTANATTAGGAAAAGCAACAAATGTACCAACTTNANAAAAATAATCAGCCTAACAAATCAAAGAGTGATCTACTCGTAATACGTGTGAAGGTGGCCTGTGCTGCTTCTTTTTGAGTCATCAGGAACTCTAGTTGGGTAAGAATGCTTGCAAGATCAGCGTCGCGGATTTCGGAAATATCTTCTTCAAGTGTTATGATAAGGTCTTGGGCAAAAATTTCTGCATCTTGAGCACGACGCGCTGACGCACTAATTTCGGCTCTTTTTGAGGCAAAATGCTCAAAAGTATCTGTAATTTTACCTGTAATTACAGTGTTTTGTAATTTATGAACAGTAAGCGTGTCTAAATTATTTCCATTTAAACCATCTAAAACTTGTATTTCTGGCTCCGATGAAAACTCACCAGTATATTCAAAATTCTTCAAATAAAGATTTTGTGCTGTGCCACTTAAAGTAAGTTGGTTTTCACCATCTAAGCTGGCAGATAAACCAGTCTGAGCCGTCAATGAGTTAATGGCATTAGCAATCCCCGTGAAATCATTACCGTAGACTGTTTGATTTATCTCAATTATTTTTTCATCAACCTCCATGGTGAATGAAATGCCGGCTTCTGGACCGCTATTAGGCAGTTTGAGCGTTAAGGAAGAGGCATTTGCAAAGAGATTTGAGGTCTGCCCACTGTTTAAATCTCCATCAAGGCTCTCGATCAAATCATCAACCACTTCAAAAACAGAAAAGTTTCCATCTCCACTGTTTACTGTTTGAAAGACATCCAAACCAGAAAGATTTTGCTTAACTGAGAGGCCAGCAGTAACTTGCAACTCCCTGGCTAAAGTAGAACCCTTATATTCAACTTGTCCCAAAGAATTAATTTCAAATGGGTTTTCTTTACCCGAAACACCACCAAAAAGGCTATTTCCAAAATTATCTTGCTGATTGGCAACCTTCAGTAACTCAGATTTGATCATATCAGCTTCATAAATGAAACGCTTTCTCTCCTCTGGCAGCAAAGTATCATTAGCGCTTTCCACCGCTAACTCTTGCAACCTTACCAGAATATTTTGCATTCTTTCAAATGCTAAGTCCAGGATTTGTAGATCAGATTGAACTCTCTTTGAATTACTTAATAGTTGGTTCGTTTCTGATTTTTTTTCTTCAGCAGCGCTTAATTTAGAGATGTCACCGACATTGGCACCTAATTTAAGTTCTGCTTCACCGGAACCAGCTTGTGACTGCAGTGATTTTAACTCTGAATTCAGAGTATTAAACAGCTCACTGTTATTATTAAAAAACCTGGTAGTACTTACAGTCATGATTTAACCCCTTGTCACATAGACCTTAACAAAGTATCGACCATCTCTTTTGCGGTGCTCAATACTTTGGCTAGAGCCTGATAGGCCTGTTGTTGCTCAAGCAGTCTTGCAGCTTCTGTATCTAAATCAACACCAGAAAAACTAGATTTTCTATCGGTCGCAACATCAAATAACACTTTTGAGGTTTCCAAGCCCTGCTCGCTTGCCCTCAAATTAAAACCTACATCAACCATCAAGTCAGTATATAATTGTGAATAGCCTCCTTTGCCTGTTTCAGCAGAAATGTCTGATAGATTTGTTAAATTTAACAAATTGGAAGCATCATCTTTTCTATCAGTAGAAGTTCGGACATGAAATTTATCAGCTAAAGAGATATTTCCATCAAACTTCCAATTAAAATCACGAAATAAGAAATCATTGCTATCGCTAAGTGTTCTACTTCCCAAAATATCACCCGTTTTGGAGTCTAATATCTCGATTTTATTTAAGTTATCCGATGATACTTGTGCCGTAAGCTCTCTTGGATTCAAACTATAATCTGCCTCCTCAACACTCCCCAAAAGTGAAACCTTTCCACTTCCTGTCGCAAGAACTATGAGATCCTCTCCTGCCAAACCATCAAGTGACAAGATCTCATTCGCTAGAGATTTTACAGTAGCGGATGTACTCACCCTTTCATTGTCTTTGTTGGTAATAGAAAAAGAGTCTTGATCTAAAGTGATTTGTGCAGAAGACGTTATCAAGCCAAAGCTTTCCGAAGCATTTGTAGCTTTAAGTCTTACATCCAAATTAGCTGTCGACTGGTCAATGCTTACAACTAGAATGCCATTATTATCACTCGTCTCTTCAAGGGCTACCGTGATACCGGCTATATTTGCAGGAACTCCATTGATAGATTGAGAAACAGTAGGAGTGGGGACAGGATCAGCAGGAGTAGGATTGGGATCAAAAGATAAATCAATAATTGAGTTACCAACTATGATTTTAGCAAAATTAGCCTGAGCGCCTTGTGTCAAACTAAATTCACTCGTGGATATAACGGTAGTCGTATCACCTACACCCTCATCTATGTGAAATATATTTTTCTGAGCTGCAGAAGTGTTCTCGGATACCCGAATACTGTCGCCAGAAATAACACCATCTTTTGCCGAAGCATAGAAACGAAAACCTGAGCCTATGGCTTCAAAACCTAAAAACAGCCTTCTCTCTTCCGGTCCAGAAATAGAAAAGGAGCTTGAATTTACGAGATATTCCAATGCTTCCGTTTTAGAAAATCTTTCCTCACCAATTATGACTTCCGTTCCATCGACTGTATATTCCAAATCATTATTTAAGACTGCCGAGTATGACTGATCACCCAGCTTCAGCTCTATTGAACTGCCATCAGCTGGGAAACCATCATCAAATTCAAACTCATTTGCGTAAAACTTCGTCTGCGGCGAGGCCCTTCTTATTTCCGACACTAACTCTCCCACTATAGAAGACTTTGATAATAGATCTTTTGAGTTGGGATTGAATATTGCTGAATGATCCTGGTTTTCGTTATCAGTCGATAATGCGAATGCATATGAACTTGACGCTGCCACCCCAAGCAAACCTGGCTCATTTAAAAAATTTCCGTCAACTGTTGGGAAAACTTCAAAGTCGAACTTTATAGAGTTTTCTTCAAGATCAAACATCTTGTTTGCAAAGCCGCTATCAAATTCAGAACTTTGACTGGAAAAACTATTAAGACCACATGCTATATCAAAGGAGGCTGAGCTGGTAAATTTTACTTGTCCACCAGAAATGATGTAATCTCCAGGTGCTACGGAAACGGGCACTCCTACTGCCGCAGTAGAGATTATTTCCCCATATTCATCAATCTGTCTTGCATAAATATTTGAATTATTACCGGTAGCGATGTCTTTTAGTACAATATCGTTACCGTCTAATTTCTCTAGAACTATTGAGCCAGATCCCGAACTAAACACGGTGATGCCCGTAACGTCTGAATTTTCGTTTATCTCGTCAACTAACTTCGATGTATCGCCGTCTACAACCGTTTCGTTTATTGAAATAGCTGATGCGTTATCACCCAAAAGGTCGAATTGAATAGACCCATCACTGATATCAAAAATTTCAAGCTTGTTCAAAGCTAGGGCAGTGATACCGTGCTCTTTCATTTCCGTGTTAAGGGCTTCTGCTATATTACCAGCCATCATTCCCTGTTGAGGTTCAAATGAAATTGACTGGCCCGCCTCAGTCGTAATCTCGAGAGAGCTCGACATTATCGGCTTAGCAGTTGGAAAGCTAGCCATAGCAGCAACAGATAAATTGGAGTCTACCGCAGTATCTAATCCAACGCTTGACATAAAAGCAACATGGTCTCCATCTGAGGTTAATCTAGAAACCTTAGCTCCAATATATGTATTATTATTTTCATTTGTTAAGTAATCAGCAACGTATTCTGCGTCTCTAGAAAAGCCGTTTTCTAATGAAAGAAGATTTGATATTTCAGTTTCGGTTAGAGGTTTACCGGCCAAGTGAACACCTTCTCGGGTAAAAATCTGCAGCCCAGCATGATCTGTGTGAGCAGGTATCTTAATGCCCTGGGAAGATGCGAATGTACCATCGCTTAATTCTGGATAAGAGGAGTGATTTGGCATGGAAGCCGAAGTAATGCTTAGCGTAGAGATATTACCGCCCGCATAAAGTCCAAGATCCTTGAACGATAGATTGTCTCCATCAGATCTAATGACACCCGAATTCAAATATTCGGCAAGTACTGAATAATTACTAATGCTGCTGGCCAAATCCCCAAGAGTGAAAACTTTTTCAGCATTATCAAGTGTCAGGCGTAATTCAGTGGCTGCATCTATATTACTAATTTCTGCTCCAAATTGAATTTTACCCTGTGTTTTTATTGACGTTAAGTTATTTACATTATCAACATTCTCTAAAGCACCAATAACATCATTTTTTAAAAAGTCGTTTGGATTAGCACTATTTTGCATCCCAACAAAAAAATCATTCAAAGTTGTAATATTGCTTGAACTCGGTTCTTCAAAACGGCTCAGAGATACGTTGGATAAGCTTGTATTCTGTTCATCCTTTTCAACTAAATAGAAAGATCCAGCGGCCAATTCTCTGCCATCTTTTAAATTGAGAGTTAAATTTTCTGCTAGTCCGTCATTAAAACTAATGTCAAAGTAGTCTCCAATAACAGCATTACCAGATACAGTTATTTGGACACCGTTATAATCAATAAAATTTTGAAACTTTTCAAGCTCTTTGCCATATTGATCTTTGAGTGCCCATTTTTCGTCAATTGCTGAAAACTCCAGCTTATATTCCTGATCTATCAAGCTATCATAAGAACCCTTAATGTCTAACTGAGAGGAGCTCTTCATGTCTCCATGTTTTTCAATTTGAATTCCATTGAGTTTGAAATATTCTTTGGCCAAGTCACCATTCAAATCAACGCCCATTACGTGCACATCATTGAACTCACTTACTATTTTACGCGTTAGATCATCCAATGCGGCTTTTGTTTCAACTAGTGTTAAATCAGAAGCCAGACTACCAGCAATTTGACCACCTTGTATTTGGACTTTAGAGAGCCCACTATCATGCGAACTTTTTAGGAAAACTTTTGAAGTTCCATCTACTGTTTGAACTGAAAGTGAAGAAACGTTTATGCCAGAAAGAAGAGATTGACCTTGACCAGAAGTACCAGCGTTTACTTCTACTAAACCGCCAGTTTTATAGGCTACAGTGATATCGACTAATTCGCTCAATTTCCGAAGTAGTGAGTCTCTTTGGTCCAGCAAATCATTAGGAACACTGGTACTCGAGACAATTCCCATCATTTCTTTTTGGATTTCGCCTAATTGTTTAAGAATACCATTAGCTTCTTCTACATCGTTTGAAATATTATCCTCAACTAGCGTTCTTAAATCAGAGATACCCTTGGCAACATTTCTTATTGAAGTAACTAGTGCACTGGAGGCATCAACGGCTATATGCCTGCCAGCAAGATCTGATGGATCCTGGGCAACACCATTCAATGCGGCAAATAATTCCTGAAGTCTCTCAGAGACTGTCCCCTTTGGTGGTCTAACCACTTGCTCAAGTTGATCTAATATCACAGCCTGTGAGGTAGAAAAAGAGAACCCCGAGGTTGCATTTTGCAACTGCATATCAATGAATTGATCAAAAGCCCTTGTTATGCCATCAATTCTGACACCGTAGCCTGCTGTATGAGAAATTTGCAGTACTTCTGAACCAGATTTTACTTCACTTATTGGGGCGTCTCGTCGAGCATAAGCTTCATTACCAACATTAGCAATGTTTTGTCCTGTAGTGGCAAGTCCTTCCTTATAGGCCTGCAACCCAGATTTAGCTATTCCATAAATATCGCTCATCTTTCTTGCCCAGGTCCCGACATCTGACTAATTATTGCCTCTGCAATACCAATATCGACTTTTTTGCTTGAACTTTTAGCGAGTTCTTCGTGATACATTTGTAGAAAATTATCATCAGCCGTTGTTTCAAATAATTCATCGCTAAGCTTACTTTCACGAGCCTGCTTAAGAAGCATCTGAATAAAAATTGCTTCAAATTGGTCAGCCACGTCACTTAACTGATCCACATTGTTTGTTTCATTTACGTTTCTTAAAGACTGAAAACTCTTCAAACTTGAAGAGTTTCTATTCTGCAAATTTTCCATCGCAACTAAGCTTTGGAATTTTGAATTGATGGCCTCTGTCATTTCATTGCCTTTAAATAACAATCAATTCAGCATTCAGAGCGCCAGCTTCCCTAAGCGCCTCCAATATTGCTACTAAATCTGAGGGCGTTGCTCCTACTGCATTAATTGCATCAACTAAATCACTTAAGGAAACACCCGCATCAAAAAGAAAAGCTTTGGCTAGGTCTTCTTTGACTTCAATTTCCGTCTGAGGGACTGCAGTGGCTTCAGCATTTGCTTGAGCTCCATCACCAATAGCAGTAGCATCGCCTCCCTCTATCTCCATGTCTTCACTAACTTTCACTGACAGCGTACCGTGAGAGACTGCTGCTGGCGTTACCCTAACATTTCCACTTATTACCAATGTGCCTGTTCTGGAATTCACTATGATTTTTGCTGCTGGCTCACTTCTTTGAACTTCAATGTTTTCTAAAACTGAAACGAACGCAACTTTCTGTGTTGGGTCTTCGGGAGCGCGAACTCTAATACTGTTGGTATCCAATGGAATAGCCGAACCGGGTCCAAAAACACTGTCAACTGCATTGGCGATATTATTAGCCGTTGAAAAGTCACCTTTGTGTAAATTCAAAATTACAAAATCTGTACTTAGAAACTCTGTTGGAACCAGACGTTCAACCGATGCTCCTCTCGGGATCCTACCGACAGTTGGTATGTTAACGGTTAAAGAAGAATTATCTCCCCCTTCAACTCCCAAACCACCAACAACAACGTTTCCTTGAGCGATTGCATATGTCTCTCCATCAGCACCCAAAAGTGGCGACATTAATAGAGTGCCTCCTTTTAGAGATGTTGCACCACCAACTGTGGAGACCGTTACATCGATAGACTGACCAGGTTTTGTAAAGGGTGGCAAATCTGCAGTAATCATCACTGCAGCAGCATTATCACCATTAAAACCATCAAGGCCGGAAGTAATCCCAAAACGAGAAACTAAAGATTGCATTGATTGCAATGTAATACCGGTATTACCGTCTCCCGAGCCTGCTAAACCAACAACCACGCCATAACCAACTAACTGATTAGATCTAATACCCGCGAGCGACGTAAGGTCTTTGATGCGATCAGCTGAAACCAAATTAGCTTGGCAAAGAAAAGTAAAAATTGATAAAAATAAAATTTTTAAAAATTGGCTCATGATATAACCTAAAGGGGTGTAATTGTTTCAAGCATTTTAGTGTACCAGCCCTTTTTTGCGCTTCTAGCAGTATCGCCAGCACCAATATAATTGATGTCAGCATTTGCTATTCTATCAGACTGAACAACGTTATCAGATGATATATCACGCGGTCTTACTATACCTGATACGCGGATATATTCATCTCCATTGTTTAAAGTTAATTTCTTTTGACCCAGAATTTCCAAATTGCCATTTGAAAATACCCGAACAACGTGGACTGAAATTAATCCTGTTAAGGAATTAGATTGGTTTGATGAACCAGAACCACTAAATGTACTTTCACCACTTGAGGTAAATTCAGCATCTTCAGGGATTCCATTTCCAATAACAGGTAACTTTTGCATTACGGTTGGCAGAGACAACTTATTTTCACTGGCACGTGAAGTTGCAGCGTTTTGTGATTTTGTGGCCTGGAAGCTTTCTGTAAAAGATACCGTTAATATGTCACCTACTCGGTGAGCCCTCGCCTCCATAGCGAATAAACTCCCCTTATCTTGCTGATAAATACTGCCAAAGTCCGTGTCATCATCGGTTTCTTCTGCATCCTGAAAATACATAGGCTGAAATTCGGCTGTCCGTTGATCCTCAATGTATGTATCACAGGCAGCTAATAAGACGAATAATATGATGATATATTTTAGCAACATGCACCTATAAATTCCTAGAAATAAATTGCATCATTTCGTCCACAGCCGTTATAGATTTAGAGCTAACCTCATAAGCTCTCTGAGTCTCAATCATGTCAACGAGCTGTTGCACAACGTTTACATTTGAACTCTCAACATAACCCTGGAGAACTTTGCCAAATCCTCCATCTAATGGGGCGCCTTCCTGAGCGGCTCCACTTTCTGCAGAAGGAACAAAAAAGTTTTCTCCAACCGGTGTTAATCCTCGTGGGTTGCTAAAATTTGCTAATGAAATTTGTCCTACCTCTTGCGCAATGTCATTTCCTGGTGTCGTGACACTGACAATGCCCGTGCTAGAAATATTTATGCTTGTTGCATCAGCCGGAACCTGAATTTGTGGCTGCAGGACATATCCGCTTGTGGTTGTTAAAACACCTTCCGCGTTACGAGAAAGGATACCAGATCGTGTGTAACCAACCCTGCCGTCTGGAAGTAAGGCTTGAAAGAAACCCTGACCATCTATTGCCAAGTCCAATGAGTTATCCGTGTTTACAAGTCCACCTTGTGTAAAAAGTTTTTGGGTA
>NZGN01000107.1:0-9657 GCA_002691045.1 Marinovum sp. | reverse complement strand
AGCCAATTGCTAAAGACCACATCCGCAATCTGATATTACTACTGCTATATAGATGATCCTCGATTGCTCCTAGCGTACAAAATCTTCCAAGGCGAGCGGCTAAACCGAGCAGAATTCCACCGAACGCGCCAGCTAAAGCAATTAGGATTTCTTCACTGAAAATTGTGACCATATTAGTTCTCCACCCTTAGGAGAACATTAATTTCATTATTGAAAGGAAATCAAATTTTTATTTGAAAAATTTTAGGATTTGCAGAAGAGATCGTATACCAACTCGAGCACACGCTTAGCTTTTTCATCAGCCAACCGATAATAAATGGTTTTGCCTTCCCGCCTTGGAACCACTAAGCCTTCTGTCCTCAAGCGAGAAAGTTGTTGTGATACAGCTGCTTGCCTTGCTGAAATTAGATCTTCAAGTTCTGTGACGGATTTTTCCCCAGATGTAAGGTGGCACAGGATCATTAGACGACCTTCATGGCTTATGGCCTTTAAAAAATTGGAAGCAGTTGTCGCTTTTTCAACAAGTGAGTCAAGCTCGCTAGCAGTGGTATCTTTTGTTATAACGGGTAGGGTCATTGATATTGTCTTTCAGGTACCTTCTTACTTTATCTAATTATTTTTTCAATATTTTGTTCATTCAGTGTTTGTGGTAGCTTTAAAATTTGTCTCTCTTTCCAGCATTAATTCCAATAAAGCCCAGAAAAAATCCTCTCCTGGATACCCTTCCAATCGAGCAAGTTCATTCTCTTTTTCGAATAGAATAAACGTTGGTGTAAAGACCACATCGCGTTGTAAACCTGCAATTTCGTCGACTTCGGTGATATCGATAAATTTTATGGGAGCAAATTTACCTTCCTGCGTTTTTGGGTAAATAGGGCCAATTTCATCTTTCCACTCTAAACAGTAATAACAACCTTGCTGTTCTACCATTAATAACTCTGCAGTCCTCGCCGTTTCTGGGAATAAAGGCGATAAGAAAATTATTAAAAACAGGCTGATTGACCTCTTCATCTTATCTCCAATTGACCATTCATATGTTATATTACATAATTTGAATATGTAATATTTTCAAGGATTCGTTATGTTTGACGTGTCGCTGTTAAGCGCGTTCTTTGGTGGGGTTTTAGTTTTCTTCTCTCCTTGTATCCTTCCAATCGTTCCATTTTATCTCAGTTATATGGCTGGCGTTGGTATGGCCTCACTTAATGATGAAGGGCAGCTTCCCGATGATATCAGGCGCAAAGCGATCATATCATCTGTAGCCTTTTCGCTTGGGATAATAACAGTTTTTGTGTTACTAGGAGCTGCAGCATTTTCGATTTCAAAAACGTTTCAATCTTACATTACAGAATTTAGATATATCGCATCTGGGATTATTTTTTTACTGGGCCTTCACTTTCTTGGATTGCTAAAAATTGGTTTTTTAAACCGACAATTTCAACTTCAAACTGGAAATACATCTAACATGTCAGTTTTAAGCTCTTACGTTGTGGGCTTAGCTTTTGCTGCCGGTTGGACACCATGTGTTGGAGGGGTATTAGCAGCAGTCTTATTTACAGCTTCTTTCGAAGAAACGGCACTCAGGGGCGTAGGCCTACTGCTTGTTTTTGGTACAGGTTTGACGTTGCCCTTTGTTTTGGCTGCAAGTTTTATAAGACCGTTTCTTCGTTTTGTAGCAAGATTTAAGAGACATTTACCAAAAGTGGAAAAAGGGATGGGGGCTCTGCTGATCTTTTTTGCAACTTTGCTTTTAACAAATTCAATCAATTCAATAGCATTTTGGATGCTCGAATTTAGTGAGTGGTTTAAACAATTATTTTCTAGTTAAAAAGTTGTTAAGGGAATTTATTTAATATGGAGACAAAAATGAGGGTAATGAAGCAAAAACTAATTCTATTCCTTTTATCTGTTACTATGCCATTTTGTGTCATGGCGGCCGAGCTGGGAGACGACGGTTTGCATAAGCAATCATGGATGCGCGATACGTTTAAAGATCTACGGGAAGACTTGGATGAGGCTAATTCTGAAGGTAAACGTCTAGTCTTAATGTTTGAACAGAGAGGATGTGTTTATTGTTCGAAAATGCATAAAGACGTTTATTCGCGCGAAAATGTATCCGATTATATTGATGAAAACTTCTTTGTTGTGCAACTCAATCTGCATGGGGATTTAGAGGTAACGGATTTTGATGGCGAAACCTTGTCTGAAAAGGCCATGGCAAGAAAATGGAATATTCTTTTTACGCCAACAGTTTTGTATTTGCCGCAAGAAGTTGATGACGGTTTAACAGCAACGCAGGCTGCTATTTCATTTATGCCAGGTGCTTGGTCAGCAGGAACGACAATTGATATGCTGACATGGGTAAAGGAGGAGCGTTATTTACTGGATAACGGGGAAGATTTTCAACGTTATCATGCCCGTAGGTTCAATGAACGAAACGCTGCAAAAGCAAATTAAAATTATATTTATTCACTTTTTTGAATTTGTTCTTGATTTTTGTTTGTATGGTAGCCTACGGTATACATAGGACATCAAGATTCTTGATCTTGACTACTATGGGAGGAAATATGAGGCTTACAACAATTACATTGGCAGCGGTGGTTGCGTTAAGCAGTGCTTCGTTTGCCGAAACAACAGCGCCTGATGATATTAAATTTGGTGAGAACGGTGAAGTAGAGATTTCGCTTACCGGTGCTGCAGGTGATGCGGCAAGTGGTAGAAAAATCTTTATGAACCGTAAAAAAGGCAATTGTCTTGCATGCCACGTTAATAGTGACATGGCAGAACAAACTTTTCATGGAGAAGTTGGTCCAGAATTGGACGGCGTGGCCGACCGGTGGGAAGCAGCAGAACTAAGAGGAATATTGGTAAACTCGAAAAATATGTTTGAGGGCACCATTATGCCGTCGTTTTATAAGGCTAGTGGGTATAATCGAATTTTGAAGAAATTTGATGGCAAAACCATTTTATCTGCTCAGGAGGTCGAAGACCTGCTGGCATATGTGATGACTTTAAAAGAATAGCGAAAGCATTTTTGTTTATTAATTAGGAGAATGTTATGAATTTCACGCGACGTGAAACATTGGCAGTAAGTGGGGCAGCTTTAGCGGCTTCAATTCTACCAATAAATCTGATGGCATCTACGCCAGATTTGATATCGGGTATTACGGGAGGTGCAGAAGCATCGAGCGATGGTATAAGTTTGACAGCACCAGAAATCGCAGAAAATGGAAATACTGTTCCGATTTCAGTCGACGCCCCTGGGGCGGTTGCAATAACTGTCCTGGCTGCAGGAAACCCAACCCCGGGTGTTGCTAAGTTTAATTTTGGGGCCGGGTCAGGTTCTCAAAGTTGTTCAACGCGTATTCGTTTGGCTGGAACACAGGATGTAATTGCCGTTGCAAAAATGGCAGATGGTTCGTTTTCGGCTGCTCATCAGACTGTGAAAGTTACAATTGGCGGCTGCGGCGGCTAGGTAAAAGGGAGATAAAAAATGGCAAAAGGTGTAAAACCTCGTGTAAAAGTCCCCAAAACTGCAGCTGCAGGGGAGACAATCACAATTAAGACGTTGATTAGTCATAAAATGGAAACAGGTCGGCGCAAAGATGGAGATGGAAACGTAATACCACGCTCAATTATAAATAGGTTCACCTGTGATTTTAATGGAAACAGTGTTGTAGATGTTAATATGGAGCCAGCAATTTCGGTTAATCCGTATTTTCAATTTGAAGCTACTGTGCCTGAAGCTGGTGAGTTTACCTTCACTTGGTATGACGATGACGGATCAGTTTACGAGAAGAAAAAGGCAATAAAAATAGCATAGAGCAATTTGTTTTCGCCACTGCGAAAACAACTTTTTTGGGAGGAAAAGAATATGAAAATCACGTCGCTTCTACCGCTGGCATTCAGTATTGCAGCAGTGGCTGGTGTTGTTACTGCAGGTGAAGACTCAACTTTGACTATCGAAGGAGAAGTCTTTGTCACAAAAACTGCGGCTCCGGCACATTTAGAAAATGTAGATGAAATATTTTCAGGCTGGACNTTTAGAACTGATGAGACCCAAGCCCTTCAGATGGACGACTTNGATAATCCGTCGTTTGTTTTTGTAGATCAGGCATTGGATCAATTTGAAACTGTAGAGGGTTCTGCNGGCAAGGCATGTTCATCATGCCATGAGTCTGCCGAAGTTTTTTCTGGCCTTAGAGCAAGTATGCCAAGAGTNAATTCNGNTGGTGANCTTGANACTATNCCAGAGCTNATCAACGGCTGTCGTACTGAAAGAATGGGTGCNGAAAANTGGAANTGGTCCGGNNGTCAAATGTCGGCNATGCTTGGGNTAATTGGCCTTCANTCTCGTGGTATGNCAATNAATGTCGCAATTGATGGGCCCGCTTCTTCCTTTTGGGAAAANGGTAAAGAGCTTTATTATATGCGAGTTGGTCAATTAGANATGGCATGTTCCAGCTGTCACGANGATAACTATGGAAATATGATCNGGGCAGATCACTTGTCGCAAGGTCAAATTAATGGTTTTCCCACATACCGATTAAAGAATGCTAAGTTAAACACGATCCATGGTCGGTTCAAAGGATGTATGAAAAATATTAGGGCCACACCATTCAAAGAAGGCAGTGAGGAATTTAAAGCTCTTGAGCTTTATGTCGCCTCCCGTGCTAATGGGTTATCAGTAGAGACCCCGTCAGTACGTAATTAATCTAATTTTCCCCGCATCAAAAAGTGCGGGGATTTTTTTATATAACTTATGCAAAAATTTGCATATGTTTTATGTTAAAAGAGAGACAAAATGATATCGCGACGTGATTTTTTACAAGTATCTATGGCGGCTTCCTCTATTTATGGTGCCTCAGGTTTTGGAAATTGGGCAAGATTAGCTGCCCAACAAAAATTAAGCCAAGATCACCTTCTAGAATTTGAAACTTTTGGTAATGTCTCCCTAATACATATCACTGATATCCACGCACAGTTAAAACCCATTTACTTTCGTGAGCCAGAGGTGAATTTGGGAGTGGGTAATGCTTTTGGTAAAGTTCCGCACATAACAGGAGCTGACTTTAGAAGACTATATGGAATTGATGATAGGTCACCAACCCACTACGCGCTAACATATGATGATTTTGGTTCTCTGGCTAATGCCTATGGACGAGTTGGGGGCCTAGATCGGGTGGCTACCGTTATTAATTCCATTCGATCCGATCGACCAGATGCGCTTTTATTAGATGGTGGCGATACATGGCATGGCTCATACACATGTTATCATACGCACGGACAGGATATGGTGAATGTCATGAATGCGCTGAAGCCAGATGCAATGACATTCCACTGGGAATTCACGTTAGGTTCTGATCGCGTATCCGAAATTGTTGAAAATCTTCCTTTCGCAGCTTTAGGGCAGAACATCTTTGATGCTGAATGGGATGAGCCAGCAGAGCTATTTCCCCCTTACAAAATGTTCGAAAGAGGTGGATCAAAAATAGCAGTTATTGGCCAAGCATTTCCTTACATGCCTATTGCCAATCCTGGATGGATGTTTCCGGAATATAGTTTTGGAATTCGTGATTCTAACATGCAAGATATGGTTGATGAAGTTCGCTCTTTGGGTGCAGAATTAGTCGTTGTTCTTTCGCATAATGGCTTTGATGTAGATAAGAAAATGGCTGACCGTGTTTCTGGGATAGATGTGATTTTATCTGGGCATACTCACGACGCCTTGCCAGAACCTGTTTTGGTCGGTGAAACCGTAATTGTTGCGTCGGGTTCGAATGGAAAATTTGTTAGTCGCGTCGATCTGGATGTTCAAAATGGTAGAATGATGGGGTTCAAGCATAAACTTATCCCTATTTTTTCTGATGTAATAACTCCCGATAAAGCAATGACTGAAATCATTGATGAACAACGTGCGCCATATGTCAAAGAGTTAAGTGAAGTCATTGGACAATCAGACAGCCTCCTTTACAGAAGGGGCAATTTTAATGGAACCTGGGATGATTTAATTTGTGATGCATTAATCCATGAGAGAGAAGCTGATATTTCGATGTCTCCAGGTGTTAGGTGGGGCCCATCAATTCTTCCTGGTCAAGATATTACAAGGGAAGATATTTGGAATGTCACTTCCATGACTTATGGCAAAGCCTATCGTACAGAAATGACTGGAGAGTTTATTCATATAATTCTCGAAGATGTGGCTGATAACTTATTCAACAGTGACCCCTATTATCAACAGGGCGGTGATATGGTTCGTATAGGTGGTATGAGCTATCGAATTGATATTAACAAGCCTCAGGGCAGCAGAATAACAGATATGGTTTTGCTTAGAAAAGGTGAAAAAATAGATCCCGCTAAGACTTACGTCGTTTCAGGTTGGGCCTCCGTAAATGAAAATACAGAAGGCCCACAAATTTGGGATGTGGTTGAGAATTATATTCGAAAACAGGGTTCAATTTCAGTCCAACCTAATAATCATGTGAAGGTCGTAACCAGCTAGGTTAGTTATTTCGGAGAATAAATTTCATGAAAAACAACTTTTCAAATAAAAAACAATCTCGGAGACAGTTTCTAGCAGGAGCAGCTGCTCTCGGTGCAGGTTCTGCTGCGGCAACCTCAGCCTCCTCCAACGGTGATCCGCTGATTACAGAAGTCCAAGATTGGGCTCAATCTACTGGTGATGGTGTGGATGCAACACCTTATGGGCTACCAATAGAATTTGAAAAAGATGTTGTTCGTAGGAACGTTGAATGGCTGACTGCGGACACGATCAGTTCTATAAATTTCACGCCAATACATGCTTTGGATGGAACAATTACGCCGCAGGGCTGTGCATTTGAAAGACATCATTCAGGAGCAATTGAGCTCCGTAAAGAAGATTATCGATTGATGATTAATGGATTAGTCGATCAAGAGTTAATTTTTACTTATGAAGATTTGGAAAGATTTCCTCGAGAGCAGCATGTATATTTTTGCGAATGCGCTGCAAATACGGGAATGGAGTGGGCAGGCGCTCAATTGAATGGCGTTCAGTTTACGCATGGCATGATCCATAATATGGAATATACAGGTGTCCCACTAAGGACATTATTAAATGAAGCGGGTTTAAATAATTTAGGTGATCTCGCCGGCAAGTGGGTTTTTGTAGAAGGAGCTGATGCGTCCTCTAATGGCCGATCAATACCAATCGAAAAAGCTCTGGATGATGTGCTGGTTGCCTTCAAGGCCAATGGGGAAGCACTACGAAAAGAGCATGGTTATCCTGTACGTCTGGTCGTTCCAGGTTGGGAGGGCAATATGTGGGTCAAATGGCTCAGACGCGTTGAGGTGACGAATAATCCAGTTGAGAGCCGTGAAGAAACCTCCAAATACACCGATACACTTGAAGATGGAACAAGTAGAAAATGGACTTGGGCTATGGATGCTAAGTCAGTTGTCACATCGCCGAGCCCCCAATCGCCTATTTCTCATGGCAAGGGGCCTTTGGTTATAACGGGTTTGGCATGGTCTGGTCGTGGTTCAATTACCCGGGTTGATGTTTCAGTAGATGGTGGCAAAAATTGGCATGAAGCACGGCTGGCGCAGCCGGGAACTAAAATGGCACTGACTAGGTTCTATCTGGATATCGAATGGAATGGCCAAGACATGTTTCTTCAATCTAGAGCGCATGATGAAACTGGTTATGTTCAGCCGACCAAAGCAGAATTGCGAGAGGTGCGAGGTCTAAATTCCATTTATCACAATAATTGTATCCAGACTTGGTGGGTCAAATCAAACGGTGAGGCGGAAAATGTTGAAATCTCGTAATTTATTTTTAGCAGGTGGCTTAAGCGTTTTTGTTGTGCTTTTGGCAGCAAGTAATTTTGCTGATAGGTTTATCACGCCATTGCCTTTGAATGCTGCGAAAGTATCACTTGAAATTGATCGTGACTTCAGAATGATTGCTGCTGCACAAGCGTCAGTTGTGGGCCCAAGGGATGGAAAATTTGGTTTAGGACGTCAGGCTTTACCAATAGAAATCAAGGCTTGGGATGGTGAGATTAGCCCAGACGGTACCGGACTTCCTGTTGGTTCTGGTGATGCGATGTACGGTGAAGAAGTTTTTGCTGAGCAATGTGCTATCTGCCATGGAGATTTTGCAGAAGGCGTTGATAATTGGCCGGAGTTAGCTGGTGGTATTGATACACTTGCCGATGAAGATCCAGTTAAGACAGTTGGTTCTTATTGGCCATATCTTTCAACGACATGGGATTATGTAAAAAGATCTATGCCCTTTGGAAATGCACAGAGCTTAAGCGATGATGACGTCTATGCAATTGTTGCCTATATTTTATATTCAAACGATCTCATCGAAGATGATTTTGTTCTTTCTAATGAAACATTCTTAGATGTAGAAATGCCTAATGCTAGTGGGTTCATCATAGACGATCGGACAAGCTCAGAAGCTCATTTTTGGAATAAAGATGTCTGCATGTCCGATTGTAAAGACACGGTCGAAATTACAATGCGAGCGGCTGTATTGGATGTAACTCCAGAAGATGATGGGGTTACCAGTAGCGCAGCTGCGGTTTCTGAAGTTGTTGAGCAAAGCTCTCTTGAAGTGGCATCAGAAAGTTCAACTGATACTAATAATGCTCAAGTTGCATCACTCAATACCGACCTTGTCAAAGCTGGCGAAAAATCTTTCAAGAAATGTAAATCCTGCCACCAAGTTGGGGAGGGCGCAAAGAATAAAACTGGTCCTCATTTAAACGGGATTTTTGGTCGTACTATTGGTGGAATGGACGGCTTCAAATATTCAAAGGTTTTACGTTCTATGCAGGAAGAAGGCAGGATTTGGGATGAAGAAGCCATGGCAGCTTTTTTAGCATCTCCCAAGCAGTATGCTAAAGGTACCAAAATGTCATTCTCAGGTTTTAAAAAAGAAAAGGATATAATTTCAACTATAGAGTATTTGAAGTCATTTCAGTCTCTAAATTAGGGAGTTGTGCTTTATTAATTGACTGAAAATAAATTTTAAGTTTGGCTTAAGCTATTAGGGTGAAAAATGTTTAATCGGTTAATCGTCAGTTTGGTATCTTTGATGATCCTCTGTACCTCTGTTGGTGCAGAACAGAAAGTTGGTGATCCGAGTGCAGGCGAGCGTGTTTTTAAAAAATGTAAGTCATGCCATATGGTTGGCGATGGGGCAAAAAATAGATCTGGTCCAATTTTAAACGGTGTGTTTGGTGCTAAGTTAGGGTCTATTGAGAATTTTAAGTACTCTAAGGCTTTTAACAAATACTCTGAAAATAGCATTATTTGGGACAGCGAAACTTTAGATCTGTTTTTAACAAAGCCACGAGATTACATCCCCAAAACAAAAATGTCGTTTGCTGGCTTAAAAAAAGCTCAAGATAGAGCTGATGTTATAGCTTTCCTAAAAACATATTCTAACGTTTCTTTAGTGAGTGACGACAAAGAGCCAGGTTCAGGTTTAGTCCTGTCAGAAGAAATTTTATCAATCGTTGGTGATCCAGCCTATGGAGAATATTTAGCCAGTGAATGTCAAACATGCCACCGTGCCGACAATGCAAATGAGGGTATTCCAGGAATAAATGGTTGGGAAATAGAAGATTTTGTTTATGCTTTACATGAGTACAAACAAAAATTACG
>NZGN01000106.1:0-9854 GCA_002691045.1 Marinovum sp. | reverse complement strand
TGCGTTCTGACACAAACCAAAAACAATTGTTGCACGCCACTGAGATCTTGTAAGCTTTAATGACTGCCCCAAAATTAGAGCTATAAATATCCCAATTAAACCAGATATAAAAAATCTTATTGCTAGGGCAGCAATAGGTGAGGAGTATGAAACTATTATTCGAGCTGAAGTAAATGCCGATGACCAAATGATCACAAAAATTAGACCTAATAAAATTGCTCGAACACTCATAGATTTTTCCAGTCTTAACTCGGTCTATTTAGATAGGCTAAAAAATAAAAGGGCCGCCAAAAGCGACCCTTTTGTCACCAAAGATTTTAAGCTTAGCTGTTCACGCTATCCTTTAATGCTTTAGCTATTGTCATTTTAACTACTTTATCTGCAGCTTTCATAAACTGCTCTCCGGTAGCGGGGTTGCGAACCATTCTTTCTGGACGCGCACGGCATTGGATTTTTCCAACCGCAGGAAGGGTAACAGCGCCACCCCCTGAAACTTCGCGAGTAATTATATTACATACCGCATCCAAAGCTGCGCCTGCAGACTTTTTATCTGAGCCCATTTCATCGGCCAGAGCTGCAACCAGTTGTGTTTTTGTCATTGGTTTAGACATTATACTTCTCCTTACACTGCCCAAAATTTTGGACCTCGTAGTCTTATTTTAACTGCATATTGTGTTCAGACACAACTGATAGTGGCTAAAAACTACATAAAAATACCTTTTTTTACGTTTTTTTTCCATTTAGAGGAAGGCTGTCTCGTTAAAACTCCTCAATTTACGGCTTTGAAGGCGCCCAAGGGGCATCTTTTGTAATATTTCCATTGTACGGACACCTATGCTTAAATGCTGTGAAACTTGAGTTTTATAGAACTCCGAAGCCATTCCGGGTAGTTTTAGCTCACCGTGCAAAGGCTTATCTGACACACACAAGAGGGTGCCATAAGGTATTCTAAATCGATATCCGTTTGCAGCAACTGTAGCACTTTCCATATCCAAAGCTATTGCACGAGACTGGCTTAATCTATGAACTGGTCCCATCTGTTCCCTCAATTCCCAATTTCTATTATCCACTGTGGCAACGGTTCCAGTTCGCATTATCTGTTTTAAGTCGTAGCCTTTCAGCTGTGTAATGTCTGCAACTGCTTGCTCTAATGCAATTTGAACCTCTGCCAAAGCCGGAACGGGCACCCATGAAGGCAGATCTTCATCCAGAACTTTATCTTCCCTCAAATATGCATGAGCAAGAACAAAATCCCCTAATCGCTGACTATTTCGCAAACCTGCACAATGACCCAACATTAACCACGCTTGAGGTCTTAAAACAGCTATATGGTCAGTGGCGGTTTTGGCATTGCTTGGGCCAACACCAATGTTCACTAGCGTTATTCCATTACCATCTGATCTCTTAAGGTGGTATGAAGGCATCTGGGGCAATTTGCTTGGTCTGGGTATCTCAGTTTGTGAGCTAAATATTTCGAAGTTTTCTGGACCCACAAAACTTTCATATCCACTATCTGGACTGTTTAGAGCCCGTCGTGCAAAATGTTCAAACTCATCGACATAAAACTGATAATTGGTAAATAATACAAAGTTCTGAAAATGTTTTGGATCAGTCGCCGTATAATGGTCCAGCCGTGCTAAGGAATAATCAACTCTTTGGGCAGTAAAAAGGCAAAGTGAATTTAAGTCACTGCTGGAAGAGGGCACCGTTCCGTTTACTATATTATCGTTTGTCGTGGACAAATCAGGCACATCGAACACATCTCGAAGAGGAAACTCGTCTATATAACTCTTTGGGTTGGAAACTAGCTTGCCCTTCATCGCAAAGTGCAAGGGTATTGGTGTTTTTGAGGCACTGATAGTAATTGGAACTTTATGATTTTCGATTAAAAGGGAAATCTGCTGAATTAAATAGTTTTCAAACAACTTAGGCTGTGTGACGGTTGCAGCATAAATGCCAGGCTCTGTAACATGCCCAAAACTGAGTCTACTATCAATTGCGGCAAAGCTTTTTACTTCTATTCGGATTTCTGGATAAAATGCTCTGTATCTTTCTCCCTGATTTCCATTCTCCAGGAAATTATCAAAGCTTATCCTTAAAAACTCTATGCTTTTCGTATAATCATCGATCAGCTTTTTAACAGCTTTAGTTGCATCCCAAAACTCTTCTTCTGTTGTTTTTTTAAGGGTTATTATCTTCTGCTTTGTCATTCTTGTCCCCAAAGTCACCACCTTAAAGCGGTTCACAAAATCAAACATCAAAATTCATGAAATTAGAACCACCATAACACGAAAAAACTTAATTCTAAGTAATTTAAATTTTTGCTAGTTTTTTTTATCATTTAATTACTAATATCTTACTATAAGTTTGCTGTATATTTATTGTTTGATGTGGAGGAACAATGTCTTTAGCCGAAAATAAGATCCAAAATATAAGTTACTGGAAAGAACGCGTGGATCTAGCTGCTGCTTTCAGATGGGCTGCACGCTTCGATTTACATGAGGGCGTGGCAAACCATTTTTCATTTTCAATAAATGATGATGGTACAAAATTTTTAATGAATCCCAATCAAGCACATTTCTCTAGCATCAAGGCCTCTGATTTAATTGTTGTAGATGCCAATGATCCTAATACTCTTGATCTACCCGGTGCTCCTGACGCAACAGCTTGGGGCCTACACGGTTCAATCCATAGAAAATGTCTTCATGCTCGTTGTGCAATGCATGTTCACTCAATCTACGCAACCGTTTTGGCGAGTTTAAAAGATAGCTCACTACCACCAATAGATCAGAATTGTGCTATTTTTTATAATAGATATGTAATTGACGACAATTATGGAGGTTTAGCGCTTGAAGNAGAAGGGGAGNGNTGCTCTGANCTATTAAAGGACCCACAAAAAAAAGTTCTTATAATGGGNAACCATGGTGTGATGNTAATCGGAAGCTCTATCGCAGATACCTTCGATCGACTTTATTATTTNGAAAGAGCAGNCAAAACCTATATTAAGGCNNTGCAAACNGGGCAACNATTAAGAATTATACCTNATGATATTGCCGAGAAAACAGCNTCTGAAATTGANAANTATTCTGNTCAAGAAGGTCGACACTTAGAAGAATTAAAGAAAATTTTAGANGATGAGGGTAGTAATTATGCCAGCTAGTAAATTACAGAATCTCTCAATGTTTGATCCTGTTTTATTTACAAATTAAGTCGTATTAATATCAAATATAAGACCTTTAATTGTTGAGGTCTAATTTTCGAAAAGGTTCCATGGCTACAAAACATAGTAAAAAATTAACGCTGCTTCCCAAGGCCATTATTCCTCGCAACACAGGGATCGATTTAGATTTAGACTGGGTTTCGTCTATTCAAGCCAACACATCAGCAATTGAAAGACGTGCCGCCACTATCGCTTCGAGGAGATCTATTAAAAAGCAACACCAAGCGGCCTGGTTGATACAAGCAGTAAGATGTATGGACCTTACAACTTTAAGTGGTGATGACACAGTTGGAAGAGTTAAACGTTTGTGCGCAAAAGCTAAAAAGCCTATTTCTACGACGCTTACATGCAAACTTGGCTTAAACAATGTAAAAGTTGGAGCTGTTTGCGTCTATCACGATATGATAGAAACAGCAGTATCAAAGCTCACAGGTTCCGGAATTCCAGTTGCAGCAGTTTCAACAGGTTTTCCTGCAGGGCTATCACCACTACCTCTCCGCATAGCAGAAATAGAATATAGCGTTTCAGCTGGCGCAAGTGAAATAGATATCGTGATATCCCGTCGGCATGTTCTGACCCAAAACTGGAGAGATTTATACGATGAAGTCCGATCCTTTCGAAAAGCTTGCGGCTCTGCTCATATAAAAACTATATTGGCTACTGGAGAGCTGGGAACATTGCGTAATGTAGCGCGTGCATCTGCAGTCTGTATGATGGCAGGAGCTGACTTTATAAAAACTTCAACGGGCAAAGAGCCTGTAAACGCTACATTGCCAGTATCATTAGTTATGATGAGAGCAATTCGTGAATATCATGAAAAAACAGGTTTTAAAATTGGATACAAGCCAGCAGGTGGGATCTCTAAAGCTAAAGATGCTTTGACATACCTTAGCCTAGTTAAAGAAGAATTAGGTGATCAGTGGCTTAGCCCTGATTTGTTCCGATTTGGGGCATCAAGCCTTTTGGGTGATATTGAAAGACAGTTGGAACATTACACAACGGGCGTATATTCCGCCTCTTATCGGCATGCTATGGGGTAAAAATGTCTGTTAAAAAAATTCTAGATAGTATGGACTATGGGGTTGCACCCGAAAGCGCTGTTGAAGCAAAACAGTGGTTACTTAAACATAATTCTTCTTTTGGCCATTTTATTGGTGGTGCGTTTACCAGTCCAAAACAGGGATTTAAATCCGTTAATCCTTCTAATGGAGAAACTATAGCCAGCTTAAGTCAGGCCACCAGTAAAGATGTTAATAAAGCAGTCAAGGCAGCTAAAAATGCTTTTAAAAATTGGTCGGCAGTCGACCCCCACGAAAGAGCGAAGGTGTTATACTCAATCGCACGGCTTTTACAGAAAAATTCTCGTCTTTTCTCTGTCCTTGAAACAATCGATAATGGCAAGCCAATAAGAGAGTCGCGTGATATTGATATTCCATTGGCACAACGGCATTTTTATTATCACGCCGGACTTGCACAAATATATAAGAGCAAATTCCAAAATATGGAGCCAATAGGTGTATGTGGCCAAATAATACCTTGGAACTTTCCATTGCTGATGTTGGCTTGGAAAATTGCACCTGCTTTAGCGGCTGGTAATACAGTAGTTCTTAAACCTGCTGAGTATACTTCTTTAACCGCTCTTTTGTTTGCCGAAATCTGCTCAGAGGCCAGTGTACCAGACGGAGTAATAAACATCATAACCGGTGACGGTTGTGTTGGGGAAATGCTTGTTAACCATCCAGATATTGCAAAAATTGCGTTTACTGGATCGACGGAAGTTGGCAGAGTTATCAGAGAGAAAACTGCTGGCTCTGGAAAATCTCTTACACTTGAATTGGGTGGAAAATCTCCATTTATTGTCTTTGACGATGCCGACCTAGACAGCGCTGTGGAGGGCCTGGTTGATGCTATATGGTTCAATCAAGGCCAAGTATGTTGTGCTGGATCCAGGCTTTTAATTCACGAGAGTATTGAAGATAAGTTTCACAAAAAAATTCGAAATCGGATGAATAAATTACGTGTCGGTGATCCTCTCGATAAATCGGTAGATATGGGGGCTATTGTAGACAAATCCCAACTAATAAGAATAAAAAATCTGGTGTCTGAATCAGAGGGGCAGGGTTATTACGCTGAATGTGAAATACCGAAAAAAGGCCTTTATTATAAACCTACTTTAATTACAGGCCTGTCTCCATCAGATAAATTGATGCAAGAAGAAATTTTTGGCCCTGTCCTAGTAAGCACAACATTTCGCACACCAAAAGAAGCCTGTGATTTAGCAAATGACACAACCTATGGATTAGCTGCGAGTATATGGAGCGAAAACATTAATTTAGCACTGGGTTTGGCGCCAAAAATAAAAGCTGGTGTCGTTTGGATAAATGGTACCAACATGTTTGATGCAGCAATTGGCTTCGGTGGAATTAAAGAAAGCGGTTTCGGACGTGAAGGAGGATGGGACGGTTTAAAAAGCTATCTAAAACATTCGATAAATTTTTCCGCAAATAAATCTAAAATAAAAAAAAGCCGTTCTAATCAAGGCACCGTCAATTTAGATAGAACAGCAAAACTATATATTGGTGGAAAACAAGTAAGGCCAGATGGGGGTTACTCACAAAAAGTTCTTGATGCCGCAAACAACTATGCTGGACATGTTCCTTCTTCAAACAGGAAGGACATTAGAAATGCTGTTGAGGCGATGAATAAAGCGTCTAACTGGTCAACATCTTCTGGGCATTTGAGAGCTCAAATAATTTATTTTATGGCGGAAAATCTTCACGCAAGAAGAGAAGAATTTTCCAAGCGCATCGATCAAATGTCTGGTAATAAAAGTGGAAAAAAAGAAGTTGAGTTTTCAATTAGACGGCTGTTTTCCTATGCTGCTTGGGCAGACAAATTTGATGGCTCAATTAGCGGTGTTCCAGTAAGGGGTGTCGGCTTGACTATGAGAGAAGCGGTTGGAAACATAATAGTCTTTTGCCCATCAAGTGAACCCTTGCTTTCTTTAATTTCTTGTATTGCTCCAGCAATCGCAATGGGGAACAGAGTTACAGCCATTTCACCTTTTATTGGATCACTTACAGCAACAGACTTTTATCAGGTATTAGAAACATCGGATATTCCCCCAGGTGTTATAAATATTTTAACTGGCAATCACCTTGATCTAGCACCACACGCATCCAGTCATATGGATGTGAACGCAGTTTGGTCTTTTTCTGAAGAAGAGATAACAAAAACGATTGAGTTTGAAGCTGCAAAAAACATAAAACGCACATGGTGCCTGAAAAACATTGATTGGTTTGATACAAGAGCGGAGGGAGAAATGTTTCTTGACGCAGCGACGGAGACAAAAAGTGTCTGGATTCCTTACGGTGAGGGTTGAGAAAGCAATCTTTTAAAAATCGACCTATCCGGATGTCCGTCAGGTGTCTGCTTAATATCTTTCTGAAAATCAATTAAAGCTTTCTTTGAATTAAAGCCAAACTTACCATCTATACCGAAAGTATTATAACCCAGAAGTGTTAATTGTTTTTGCATAAGTCTTACTTCTGATGGGCCAATTCGCTCTCGGTTCTTTGACCATAAAATTTTCTTTGGAGCTCTTATTAGGGCAGATGACAATATCCAAACACCAAAAACATAAAGTTCTGACCTGTTGTAGTGGAAAATTGCTGATGCATTCATATCAAATTCAAAATGAGGACCAGAATGCCCTAAAGGGGCAATCAAGCCATTTTGGGAACCCAACGATAATCCTGCCTCCAAATAGTCCATCTCACTTGGTTTGCTTATTTTTCTCAAAATAAAACCGTCCCGAACCCAACCCATTGCATTTAAATAATGAGCTGCAGAAGCAAAAGAATCTAACGGGTTATTTTTCTTCCAGGTATTCGGGGATTTTTTATTTTCAAATGGATAAGAAAATTTCAAAAAAGTTGTTGGCATGAATTGCATATGACCAAATGCGCCGGCCCAGCTACCGAATAGGCTATCTATCTCTATTCCCTTTTTATTTTTAATTTCTTCTAATGCTGAAAGCTCGGACTTAAATAGCGCCTTTCGTTGCTCTCCTTCTGCTCCAAAAGCAAGGGTGGCTAAAGCGTCTACAACTCGATAGGTGCCAAGTTTCTCTCCAAAGTTTGTTTCGATTCCCCAGATAGCTATTATAACTTCGGGCGGCACACCCCAAACTTCATGTATTTTTGCTAATTGGGTTTCCCAGGCTTTGAGATTTTCTCTTCCAGTTTTAATACGCTCTTTGGTAATGATTTTATTCAGATAAATTGGTAAGCTTAATGTAAATTCAGATTGGTTTTTATCTTTTATAAGAACATCCTCTTTAAAGTTCACTTCACCATTAAAAGATGGGAATTCGTTCTTTATAAAATCTTTAAAACTCATCTTATCTTTAAGACCTTTTAGCTTTCTTCTTTCTTTTTAAGGAACCTGATTTATTTCTGTTAACCTTTCGGCGAATAGATCTTAATGAGCGCTTTTTTTGAATATTAGGTATTTTCTCACCATCTATGTTCAAAGCATCAAAAGCTATACCACCAGCAATTGGGTCAACTTCCTTTAAACGCACTGTTGCTCTCTGTCCTAAGCCTATAATCAAACCAGTTTCAGACCCCCTTAGAGTATTTGTTCGATCATCATAATAGTAAAAGTCTGTACCAAGTGTTCTTACGGGCACTATACCCTCCGCCCCACTTTCATTTAGCCTTACAAAAAAACCAAACTTTGCCACACCACTTATTTTTCCTTCAAACTCATTTCCAACTTTTTCTGACAAATATGATGCAAGATAACGATCAGTGGTATCTCTTTCAGCCACCATGGACCTTCTTTCGGTGTTTGATATATGCTTCGCTGTACCTTCAAGCTTTTCGGAATCCATTTCTTTCAAGCCATCACAACCAAGCCCCAAAGAGCTTATCAAAGCCCGATGAGTAATTAGATCCGAATATCTCCTAATTGGAGAAGTAAAGTGGGTGTATTTTTTGAGAGCCAAACCAAAATGACCAAAATTTTCTCTACTATAATAGGCTTGAGACATCGATCGAAGTGTAGTCATGCTAATTAACTCAGAAAGATCGCTTTGTTGTGACTTTGTCAACAAATCATTCAAATGACTTGTTTGCAAAACTTGTCCTTTTGCTAAATTAAAGCCTGCTGATTGAGCAACCTCTCTAAGAGCATTCAATTTTTCTGGTGTTGGCTCTTCATGAACCCTGTAAAGAAATTCACTTCTAGCCTTAGAAAGCTCTTCAGCTGCAGCAACATTTGCTAAAATCATAAATTCTTCTATGAGCCTATGAGAGTCAAACCGCTCCTTGAAGACAACTGCTTTTACTCTGCCATTTTTAAATAGCTCTACTTTCCGCTCAGGCAGGTCTAAATCAAGTGGTTGGCGAAAATCTTTAGATTTTTTTAAACATAAATAACACTCATAGAGAGGTTTTATAACATTTTCAAAGTGTGGTTTCACCTTCTCATTTACTGTACCCTCAACTGATTTTTGAACTTCTTCGTAATTTAAAGACGCTACACTTTTTATATTTGCTCGGTGGAATGTTTGTTTCAGTTTCTTGCCCGACTTATCAATTGTAATGCATACCGCTAAACAAGGCCGCTCAATGCCTTCGTGAATACTACATAAGTCTCCCGAAAGCCTGTCTGGCAACATTGGAACAACTCTATCAGCAAAGTATGTTGAATTACCTCGCTTTCTGGCCTCTTTATCAAGTGTACTCCCTGGTTTAACAAAATGTGCAACATCGGCTATCGCAACCCACAAAACATGACCTCCGATATTAGAAGGGTCCTTATCAGGGTGAGAGTAAACGGCATCATCATGATCACGGGCATCAGATGGATCAATTGTAACAAAGGGAATTTTTGTCAGATCTTCGCGCTTTGCATCGACTGAGAAGTGGCTATTTTCTGACTCATTTAATACATCCTCTGGAAATTGATGTGGAATTCCGTGTTGATGTATCGCTATCAGAGAGACGGCCTTTGGTCCTGATGGATCACCAACTATATTGATCACCCTGGCCGCATATAAACCAGACGCTCTCTGTCCTTTTATTTGCTCTGCCTCGACAAGTTCACCATCCTTAGCATCAAGAGCATCGCTCAATTTGACGCTCCACTCCCTTCCTGATTTTTCTATTGGAAGTATGCGGCCACCTTCTGAGGCTTCCTTGTAAATTCCTAAAGTGTTCTTTGGAATTTTTTTCAAAACCCTAATAATCCGTCCCTCATATTGGTATTGTTCATCCTGAACTATGGAAACTTTAGCAAGGACTCTATCACCATATGCTAATGCAGGATCAGATGCGCGAAAGACCATCAAAACAATCGGTTCGGGCTCATCGCCTTTCCAATCAACTGGCCTTGCAAAAAGATCACCATCGCTAGTACTTGCCATCATTTGCAAAATACAAACACTTGGAAGTTGGTTTGGATTCTTAAAAGACTTTTTATTCTTATCTATTTCCCCGCTTAAAGTTAATTCTTTCAAAACTTTCTTTAACTCAACACGCATGGAGCCCTTTATTCCAAAAGCCTTAGCAATTTCACGCTTACTAGATTTTTTTGGGTTATCTTTAATCCAATCTTGGATTTGCTT
>NZGN01000105.1:0-31894 GCA_002691045.1 Marinovum sp. | reverse complement strand
CTACAAAAATGTTAGTTTCTCAACTTCAAGATATTAAGTCTGCAAACAAAGTAAAAAAGACACTTTCAAAAAG
Source organism: Marinovum sp. (assembly GCA_002691045.1). Taxonomy (GTDB): domain Bacteria; phylum Pseudomonadota; class Alphaproteobacteria; order Rhodobacterales; family Rhodobacteraceae; genus Salinivivens. Next base: position 31,821 of record NZGN01000105.1, on the reverse strand, counting down.
ATATGAAAAAAGAAATGGTGGGTATACTAGGATTATAAAAGCTGGATTTAGATATGGTGATAATGCACCTATGGCAATTATTGAATTTGTGGATAGAGATGTTGAGGCTAGAAAAAATGATAAACCAAAAAAAAATATAAATAAAGAAACTCCAAAAGCTGAAGAAAAAAAACTAGCTACAGCATAATTTTTTTAAAATATGCGGCTTGAAGACCGTATATATCAGTATTCTCTCCTATAACTTTTTTATCTAGTGAGCCCTCTGCTAATACCGGTATTTCTATCATTGTACTCCACCACTTAAATAAATCAGAATGTGCGATGTTACCATCTCTCAGTGTGGTTTTGCTCAGTGGCCCAAAACTAACATAGTCAGCTCCGGCTTCACCTGCAATTAGTCCATCATGTTTTGAGCTGCCACAGAAAGCTCCAATAATGGCATCTTTTCCTAAATTTTTGCGAGCCTTCCCTACGTTTCTTGAGCCGTCTGATAAGTGCACTCCGTCCAGTCCGTATTTTTGTACAAGAAGAAAGTGGTTTTCTATAACAACTGCAACATCTCTTGAATGGCAAATATGTCTTACTAAATCTGCGGACTTTCCAATAATTTTCTCATTTTGGGTGGACAGGGCTAACCTGAAACAGGAAACCTCTACTGTGTCTAGAATAGGTTTTAATTGCTCAGCAAAAGTATCGATTTCAAACTCTGCTGGACTCACAATATAAAGTTTAGGCTGCTCTAATTTTATCATTTCCAAAAGCCATTTTTATCATTAACTAAGCATTAACCTCAAAAGTGAAATTTACCAATATTAACTCACAAAAATTTATTTTTAGATTTAGTAAAAATTTACGTTTGTTGACTGATGGAGCAAAAATTGGAAGCCAAAAATAAACATCCTTGCTTTATATTGGTGCGACCGCAAATGGGTGAGAACATCGGTGCGGCCGCGCGCGCAATGTGGAATTTTGGAATAGAGCGAATGCGGGTTGTCTCTCCACGGGATGGTTGGCCAAATCAAAAAGCTGTTGCTATGGCAAGCGGGGCAGGTCGGTTGTTAGATGAAGCGTTGATTTTTCCTACATTTGAAGAAGCTATTGCCGATCAAAATTTCGTTTTTGCAACGACTGCAAGACCCCGGGACTTAATCAAACCAATATACTCGCCAAAAGAAGCGAATAGGCTAGCTGTCAGCAAAATCTCCAAGGGTCAAAATGTTGGGTTTGTCTTTGGTCCTGAAAGATCAGGTTTAGAGAATTCAGATATAGTCAAAGCCAATGCTATTATCTCTGTTCCAGTAAATGAACATTTCCCATCTCTGAATTTAGCTCAATGTGTTCTTGTTTTAGCCTATGAATGGATGCTCAATCTTAATAATTCAGACATTGATAGCCCAACTTCTGACCAGTCAAATGTTGTTTCCAACATGCAGGTAGAAAAACTTTGTAATTATTTTGAAGAAAATTTAGAGGAAGTTGGTTTTTTTTATCCAGAAGATAAAGCAGAAAGTATGAAGACTAATTTTAGAAATATGTGGTCTAGAATGCCTCTAACAAACTCAGATGTTCAAATATTTTACGGTATGCTAAGACAATTACTAAGAGCAAATAAAAAAAGTTGAGTTCAAAATTACTATTACTAAATAAAGTGTATCAAGGGTCTATTATAGCTGAATTCGTCTAGGAATGTAACGGAATAAAAATGACTAAGAAAAGAGCGATTTTTGAAGAGGTTTCTGGTTCGAAGCAGGAAAAAACAGTAAGCGCTGTAGGACTGATCGAGCGAAATTCACAAGAAAATAATCGTGCGGCAATCCAGATTTGGTTGAAAATTTTATTTACTCTTGTCGTTGTTATGATCTTGGTTGGGGGGCTAACACGTTTAACAGACAGTGGTTTGTCCATAACCGAATGGAGACCCATAACCGGTGCACTTCCGCCCTTGTCATCTGAAAATTGGCTTTTAGAGTTCGAAAAATATAAGCAAATTCCCGAATATGAGCTTCAAAACAAGGGAATGAGCTTGTCTGAATTTAAATTTATATATTGGTGGGAGTGGGGTCATCGCCAACTTGGTCGAGTTATAGGTCTCGTATGGTTAATAGGGTTTATTACATTTTTTGCTTTAAGAAAAATACCAAACGGTTGGACCGGAAGACTTTTGTTTGTAGGCGTTCTAGGTGGTCTGCAGGGTGCCGTTGGCTGGTGGATGGTGTCAAGCGGGTTGACTGGCACTATGTTGGACGTTGCCAGTTATCGTTTGGCAACCCATTTGGGTTTAGCTTTCGTTATTTTGGGTTATTTAACTTGGTTTATCCTTTTGCTAGGGCGGAGCGAAAAAATTTTATTACAGTCCCGTCGTAATATGGATTCAAAATTTGTATCATTATCCACAGGCCTTTTGCATCTTACATTTTTACAAATATTAGTGGGAGCCCTCGTTGCAGGAATTGATGCTGGTAGAAATTATGTCGATTGGCCTTTAATGGCAGGTGGGTTTTTGCCGCCCGATCCTTTTGAATTATCACCTTGGTGGAGAAATTTCTTTGAAGACGATGCTTTAGTTCAATTTATGCACCGCATGATTGGTTATACCCTTTTTCTTTTTTGCCTATTTGCATGGAGAGGGTCTCGGTCATCGGGGAACTTAACTTTAAAATTTAGTTTCAACTTAATTCTAGCGATTGCATTTTTTCAAATGGTGCTAGGTATAACAACCGTAATTTACGCAGCACCATGGGAAATAGCTATTTTTCATCAGTTTGGGGCTATATTACTTTGGGTTTTTGTTCTAAGGGCGCGATTTTTTACTAAATATCCTCCAAGTACTATTATAACCAGTTGATCTTATAAAAATTCTTAAAGAATATTATTCTTCTGAGTCTTCCTCTGCATCATCCCCCTGATCCGCTATCCATGCTACGGATACAACCTCTTCACTTTCTTTTGTATCAAAAACTTTTACCCCACCGGCGCTTCTTGATCTAAACGAAATACCTTCGATAGGAACGCGGATTGATTGACCATTTGATGTAGCAAGCATTATTTGGTCTTCAAGTTCTACTGGAAAACTTGCTACGATTGCTCCGCCACGCATTGTCTTGTCCATTGCAGCGACACCCATCCCACCTCGACCTCTTACAGGATAATCATGGCTCGAAGAAAGCTTACCTGCTCCTCCTGCCGTAATTGTAAGTATCAAGTTTTCAGCTGCCGACATTTCTGCGTAACGATCAGGTGAAATGGTTGCATTTTCGCTGACCTCTTCTTCATCTGAACTTGCTTCTTCATCAACTAACCCTGAGACTGCACGACGCATTTTAAGATAGGCTGATCTCTCATCTGGTGTGGCAATAAAATGTCTAATTACTGACATTGAAACTACTTTGTCTGTTCCCAAAAGCTTTATACCGCGCACACCAGTTGATTTTCGGCCCTTAAAAACTCTGACAGCTGTTGTGGAGAATCTTATAGCTCTTCCAGAGTCTGTAAAAAGCATAACGTCGTCATCTTCGCCAGCAATTCGAGCATTAACTAATTCTATACCGTCATTGAGTTCCATTGCGATTTTTCCATTGGAACGAACATTTGTAAAATCAGAAAGAGCATTCCGCCTTACGTCACCGGCAGAAGTTGCAAAGATAATTTGCAGGTTATCCCATTCCTTCTCTTCAACATCTACGGGCATTATTGCGGCTATAGAAACGCCTACAGGGATTGGTAATATATTAACGATCGCTTTTCCTTTGGCTGTTCTGCCCCCCAAAGGTAATCGCCAAGTTTTAAGCTTGTAAGCCATTCCATCTGTCGTAAAAAACAATAATTGGGTATGGGTGTTTGCTACGAAAAGTGTCGTTACAACGTCCTCATCTTTAGTTTGCATGCCTGCTAGGCCTTTGCCACCGCGTCGCTGAGCTCTGAAATCGATGAGTGGTGTGCGCTTAATGTATCCACCCGAGGTAACCGTTACGACCATATCTTCGCGCTCAATGAGGTCTTCATCTTCCATATCGCCAGACCATTCAACGATTTCTGATCGTCGAGGTACTGCGAACTGCTCTTTCACTTCGTTCAGCTCAGTCATAATAATTGACATGATCTGTTCGCGAGAACCCAAAATCGCAAGATACCCTTTTATTTTCTTTGAAAGAGTTTGTAATTCCTCTGTAACTTCTTTTACGCCAATCTGTGTGAGACGTTGTAATCTTAACTCTAGTATCGCTCGAGCTTGGGTCTCTGATAGATTGTACGTATCGTCATCGTTGATTGTATGTGTAGGATCATCAATTAGTTTTATATACTCAGCTATAGATCCAGCAGGCCATCGGCGTTGCATTAGTTTTTCGCGCGCTTCTCCCGCGTCTGAAGAAGATCTTATAGTTGCAACCACTTCATCAACATTGGTAACCGCGACTGCTAGACCGCAAAGAATATGAGAGCGTTCTCTAGCCTTGCGTAGTTCAAACGCGGTACGCCGCGCTACAACAATTTCTCTGAAATCAATGAAATTAGTTAAAAAGGACCTTAAAGTTAAAGTTTCTGGTCTGCCTCCATTAAGTGCAAGCATGTTACACCCAAAAGAAGTTTGCATTGGCGTAAATCTGTAAAGTTGGTTCAGGACAACATCGGGTGTTGCATCTCTTTTTAATTCGACGACAACTCTTACGCCATTTCTATCACTTTCATCTTGAACGTGCGAAATTCCTTCAACTTTTTTCTCACGGACCTGTTCCGCAATTTTTTCGATCATTGAAGCCTTATTAACTTGGTATGGAATTTCTTCAATTATGATCGCGTATCTATCTTTTCTAATTTCTTCTATTTTGGTCTTGGCTCGAATTATAACGCTACCTCGTCCTTCTAGATAAGCTTTACGAGCTCCTGAACGACCGAGCATTATGCCACCAGTTGGAAAATCGGGTCCAGGCACGTATTGTATCAAATCCTCAGAGCTTAAATCAGGGCTCTGAATGAGCGCCAGAGTTGCATCTATAACCTCACCAAGATTATGTGGGGGAATATTTGTCGCCATTCCAACAGCTATTCCTCCTGCCCCATTTACCAGCATATTGGGGAAGCGAGCGGGTAGGACTGACGGCTCTCTATCTTTTCCGTCATAATTATCTTGAAAATCAACTGTGTCTTTATCGATATCGTTCAATAAAAAGGCAGCAGGTTTGTCCATACGTACTTCGGTGTATCGCATCGCTGCAGGATTATCCCCATCCATTGAGCCAAAATTTCCCTGCCCATCTAGTAAGGGTAAAGACATTGAGAACGGTTGTGCCATCCTAACCAAAGCATCATAAATAGCGCTGTCACCGTGTGGGTGATATTTACCCATAACATCCCCAACAGGCCGTGCAGATTTACGATATGATTTATCGTGAGTGTTGCCGGTCTCATGCATGGCATAAAGAATACGACGATGAACAGGTTTTAAGCCGTCCCTTAAATCAGGGATCGCTCTGCTCACAATCACGCTCATAGCATAATCTAGATAAGATGTTTTTAGCTCTTTGGTTATCGATATTGAGGGGCCATCATATGGCTTTCGCTCTACTATGCTCGATCCGCTTTCATCTGATTTATTTTCAGAGTCACTCAAGGTTTTTTACCCAATATAAACTACTACATTTTGATACCCGTATTATAGCAGAGCATGTATGTTGTGCGCAATGAAAGACTTTGTAAATATTCAAAATTTTAAGAATTTTAGAAGACTATATCAAATTTTGACTTTTCTGACATTTAAAAGCGTAATTTTGTATATTTGGTACCTTCTAACGTAGCGCCGACTTTATATCCGGCTTGACCAAAAACCAACGCTATTACGGGTGAAAAACTTGTTAATGTCTCTATCTTCAAAGACTCGCTAAGTCTTGGCGTTATGTACTCCAAATCTCCACCTGCAGAAAACCCCAAAGAATATTCAAATTGGTTTAAAGCCGTATCTGTCATGAAGAATAATGCGTGGGCATATTGCTGAGCACCTAGTTGAATACCGGTATTTGCAGATATTGAGGAATAATAGTTTTTTACTGCTCCATCTACAACAAGTGCACCCCGACCGTAACCGGCTCCTAAGCCAAACCCAGCTTCTGTGACCAAGGGCATAACCAAAACCCCGGATGCTTTGGCAGCTAATTGTCTGCTATATGGATATTCCATATACATTTGATCGATTGTTTTAAACACTCTTGCATCAATATTTGCTGCCGCTTTTGGACTATTTAAAGGATTGGATATTTTGGGGATATTGCTGCAGGATGACAAAAATAAAGTAAGTAGAAAAGTAATTTGTAGGCGCTTGAAAATTTTTTTCATAAAAATCTCTTAATTTCACAATTTCAATAATTTAGCGGCCTCTGGAGCAAAGTAAGTTAAAATTCCGTCGCATCCTGAACGCTTGAAAGCCAACAGTGTTTCAATAATTATTTTATTTCGCTCGAGCCATTCATTCTCAAAAGCAGCGGAAAGCATGGCATATTCTCCACTTACTTGATAGGCAAAAGTAGGAACTCCAAACGTCTCTTTCACCCTTCGACAAATATCGAGATATGGCATTCCGGGTTTGATCATTACCATATCTGCTCCTTCTTTTACGTCTCTTGCAACCAACCTAAGTGCCTCGTTAGAATTGGCTGTATCCATCTGATATGTTTTCTTGTCACCAGTTAGAGCTCCAGATGCACCAACAGCATCTCTAAAAGGACCATAAAAGCCACTAGAGTATTTCGCTGAATAGGACATTATAGCAACATCTGAATAACCGTTTGTTTCTAATGCTGATCTTATTGCTAAAATTCGGCCGTCCATCATGTCTGATGGCCCTATAATGTCCACCCCAGCTTCGGCTTGTGATAAGGCTTGTTTAACCAATGCTTCAACCGTTTTGTCGTTAACAATTTTTCCATTTTCAACAAAACCATCATGACCATTAATATTATAGGGGTCGAGAGCGACATCTGACATTACTACTAAATCTGGAACAGCTTTTTTTATAGCTCTTGTCGCTTTGTTTGATAAATTATCGGGGTTCCAAGCCTCGGCACAGTCTTCTGTTCTAAGCGATTGCTCAGTGTAAGGAAAGAGGCATATAGCAGGAATTCCCAAATCAAATGCTTGAGATGCTGCTTCTACAAGGCGGTCGATACTTCTTCTTTTTACGCCTGGCATTGAAGGCACATTTTGCTCAACATTATTACCTTCGCAAATAAATACCGGCCAAATGAAATCATTTGCGCTTATATTTGTTTCACTAATTAAGTTTCTAATTTTTTCACTTTTTCGGTTACGTCTAAACCGCAGTGATGGAAATTCCTGTTCGATAAATTTCATATTAATACAATCTTTTTTATTTAATTTTACATGAATATAAAAGTACCTCAAGTGTTTGTGTAAATGTCATGTTGTAGTTTTGATAGCCAAAACTAACTTAAGATGTGAAGGGCATAATTAAATGAATATTTTATGAATTTTTTTTCAATAGATGCTTATTCTAGTGTATGGTTTTGGGCCTTACTAACTATAGCTTGGTTAATTGCCATAGATAAGACATCAGTGCTTAGCTATTCTACGTGGCTCAAGGCCTCAAAAGATGATGAATTGGGTCAAAAAGAAATAATGAAGTCCTTTTATCTGAAACAAGGTAAGTTGCTCAATCAGGAAAATAATCTAAGTCTTTTGTTACTTTGTTTTTTTTCTTTTTTGATAGTCAATTGGTTTATCATTGCGTTTTTATATTCTGTTGAATTTCTTCAAGCTTCGTTTCTTCTTTATTGGCCTTTTATTGTTTGCATTTTCTTGCGTCTCTGTCTCCGTCAGTCTATTGGGGATCTCTATGAGGAGTCCTTCAAAGATGTTTTGCGTAAAGTTAAGTTTTTTCGACGTATCGTTGTGATAGTGGCATTTGTCTCACTTATTAGCAGCATTACTTGGGGATCATATTTTAATTTAAAAACAAATTTTTTTTAAAATTTAGTAATGTAATCACTTGTTAGCTAAAGAATGATCAATAATATCGTAAAAATGGGTGGCGCTCCTGAGGGATATGATGCAGCCCTAATTGCCAAAGAATTTGAAGTATCGAACTCGTGTGTTATCCACATAGCGCGTGATGATAAACGTATGAAGGCTGTTAAAGATGCGTTGGCGTTTTTTGCCCCGGATCTTCGGGTTGAAATATTTCCCAGTTGGGATTGTTTGCCATACGACCGTATTTCTCCAAATTCGGGAATATCGGCAAGTAGGTTGTCTTTTTTGACTGATTTAGCTCAAGACACAGCCAAAAAATATATCATCTTAACAACAGTAAACGCTGCCATACAAAGAGTTCCAACTAGATCAATTCTTTCATCTGCAACGTTTCAAGCTGAGGTTGGGCAACGTATTGATCTAAATGAGTTATATTCATTTCTTACTAAAATGGGTTTTACAAAGAACTCTAATGTATCTGAGCCAGGTGATTATGCGGTAAGAGGTGGAATTATCGATATATTTGCTCCAGGTGAAGTTGGACCCATCAGGCTTGATTTATTTGGTGACGTTATAGACGGCATACGACAATTTGATCCAGCAACTCAAAGAACAGTTTCAAAGATGAACGACATTCGGCTTGCACCAGTTTCGGAGGTAATTTTGGATGAAGAATCTATTTCAAGATTTAGACAAAACTACCGAAAAGAATTTGGCGCAGCAAACTCAAATGATTCGTTGTATGAATCCGTAAGTGCAGGAAGCAAGTATCAAGGTATAGAACACTGGCTTCCGTTTTTTCATGAAAGCTTAGAGACTTTATTTGATTATTTGCCGGATGCAGTTGTTACTCTGGACGATAACACTGATGCATCGTTTGCGGCTCGTTGGGAAGTCATTGCAGACCAGTTTCAGTCAAGAAAAGAAAATTTAGATCAACAAAGCCGACTAGCTTCTGTTTACAAACCGATAAACCCAGAGGCACTGTATTTACCTGAAGACGACTGGAAAAACGCTTTCAGTTCAAGAAAAGTCCTTCAGTTTAATTCATTTACTCAAACTTTAAGCTCAAACAGCATAGATGCGGGTGGGAGTATCGGAAGAAATTTTTCTGTTGAACGTAAATTAGAAAATATAAATATTTTCAGTGCTCTATCAGATTTTATTAAACAGGAATTGGCAGATAAATCTGTGGTCATTGCAAGTTATTCAGATGGTGCTCGGGAAAGGCTAAAGGGGTTGTTGGAGGATGAGGGGTTAAGTAGTGCCTTGCTCATCCAAAATGTAAGTCAGATGGGTAAACAGGGATTGTTTTTGGTTGTTTGGAACTTGGAGCAAGGCTTTAGTACCAACACTTTAACGGTTATTTCAGAACAGGATGTTCTGGGTGAGCGTTTAATTCGACATGCATCAAAACGCAGAAAAGCAGAAAATTTTTTAACAGAGGCTACATCACTTAGCTCAGGTGATCTTGTTGTGCACGTTGACCACGGAATTGGAAAATTTCATAACCTGGAGGTAATCAAAGCAGCTGATGCGCTCCACGAATGTCTAGTTTTAGAATATGCCGAAAATTCAAGGCTTTATCTGCCCGTTGAAAATATTGAATTGCTTTCAAAGTATGGCCAGGAATTTGGACTTTTAGATAAGCTGGGTGGTGCGGCTTGGCAGGCGAAAAAAGCCAAACTTAAACAAAGAATTAAAGACATGGCGGAAAGACTAATTCGCGTTGCTGCTGAGCGGGAGCTGAGAACGGCACCAATATTTGAACCTCCACCTGGTATTTGGGATGCGTTTTCGGCTAAATTTCCTTACCAGGAAACCGACGATCAAATGAATGCAATTGAAGACGTTGTTTCTGATTTAACATCGAAGCGTCCAATGGATCGGCTCGTTTGTGGTGATGTCGGCTTCGGTAAGACAGAAGTGGCAATGCGAGCGGCATTTTTAGCTTCTATTTCTGGTTTTCAAGTGGCTGTCATTGCTCCAACTACTCTCTTAGTAAGGCAACATACTCAAAGTTTTCTGGATCGTTTTCGTGGTTTGCCGATTGAGATTAGACAGTTATCTCGATTTGTTTCAAAAAAGACAGCAGATAAAACCAGAGATGAGATACAGAACGGTAATGTTGATATTGTAGTTGGTACTCATGCTCTTCTTGCTAAGAGTATAAAGTTTAAAAATCTAGGCCTCCTAATTATCGACGAAGAGCAACACTTTGGTGTACAACACAAAGAAAGATTAAAACAGTTAAGAAGTGATATTCATGTTTTAACCCTCACTGCAACTCCAATACCTAGGACTTTACAGTTATCTCTCTCAGGTGTGCGTGATTTATCTATTATAGCCACACCACCTGTGGATAGATTGGCAATTAGAACATTTATAAGTGAGTTTGATTTCGTAACGATTAGAGAAGCCTTGCTACGCGAGAAATTTAGAGGCGGTCAATCTTTTTATGTAGTTCCAAGAGTTGCTGACCTTGAAGAGATCGAGACGTTCCTTTGTGAGCACGTCCCAGAGGTTTCTTACGTAATTGCTCATGGTCAAATGCCTCCTGGGGAATTGGATAATCGAATGAATGCATTTTATGATGGCAAATTCGATGTGCTACTAGCCACCACAATCGTGGAAAGTGGTTTAGACATACCTTCGGCCAATACAATAGTAGTACATCGTGCTGAAATGTTTGGCTTGGCGCAATTATATCAAATCCGGGGTCGTGTCGGTCGATCCAAGCTTCGAGCCTATGCTTATATGACTACGAAAGCGAGAACTAAGCTAACAACAGCATCTGAAAAAAGGCTCAAAGTACTTGCGTCACTCGACGCACTGGGTGCAGGTTTTTCTTTGGCAAGCCAGGACTTAGACATTAGAGGAGCAGGTAATTTATTAGGAGAGGAACAATCTGGACAAATTCGGGATGTTGGATACGAGCTTTATCAATCCATGTTGGAGGAGACCATTTCAAAGATCCGGGGTGGTCAAATTGATGTTTTAACTTCTATGGATAATCAATGGTCGCCTCAAATAAATTTGGGAGTTTCGGTTTTAATACCTGAAACTTATGTTTCGGATCTGGATGTTCGTTTGGGTCTTTACAGGCGTCTTTCTAGTTTAAACAAAAAGGTTGAGTTTGAGGGATTTGCTGCTGAATTGATAGACAGGTTTGGAAAATTGCCTAGTGAAGTAAATACCTTGCTATTGGTTGTAAGGATTAAATCTGTTTGTAAAAAAGCGGGCATAGGTAAACTCGATGGTGGACCTAAGGGAGCTACCGTTCAGTTTCACAACGATAAATTTATATCTCCTGAAGGTTTGGTTGAATTTATTAAAAATCAAAATGGCACAGCAAAAATCAAAGATAACAAACTTATTATAAGGCGTGACTGGAAGAAAAATGCTAATAAATTCAAAGGAGCATTTTCCATAGCAAGAGATTTAGCCGAGATTGCAGCTTCGTTTGAAAAAAATATTCGAAANAAACAGAAATNAAATATTTAAACTGANATTATCNNGTGTTTTCAGTTAGGCGTCTTTTTACATAAGTCGTTACNTTGTCTANCATGGNATCCATGTAAGGTTCCTCATAAAAGTGACCTGCTCCTTCTAATTGAGTATGTGTAATNGTTATGCCTTTTTGCTCATGAAGTTTATCAACTAATATTTCTGTATCGGAGGGAGGAGCGATCCGATCGTTTGTTCCGTTTATTATTAACCCAGAGGAAGGGCATGGTGCTAAAAATGAAAAATCATACATATTTGCTGGGGGCGAAACAGAGATAAATCCAGTAATTTCTGGCCGCCTCATAAGCAATTGCATTCCAATCCATGCACCAAAGGAAAAACCAGCAACCCAGCAGTGCTTCGAATTATTATTCATAGACTGTAAGTAATCTAGAGCGCTCGCGGCATCAGAGAGTTCTCCAACCCCCTGATCATATTCTCCTTGAGATCTTCCAACTCCCCTAAAATTAAATCTAAGAACAGTGAAACCCATATTGAAAAAGGCGTAGTGTAAATTATACACCACCTTGTTATTCATAGTTCCACCAAATTGGGGGTGTGGGTGAAGTATGATTGCAATAGGAGCATCACGATCTTTTTGTGGATGATATCGACCTTCTAATCGGCCTTCTGGACCAGGAAAGATGACCTCTGGCATTTTATAAACTCCTAAAACTTATTGTCATTGCGTTGACTTAAACTTGAAGCAAAATTAGAATAGTTCTAAACTACAATAGCAAACCTCTGATGCACTTAAGCGGTGTAGCGGCAAAGGTCAATAAATTCTGAAAAGGTTTAAGATGAAGCTTAGCACAAAAGGTAGATACGCAATGGTTGCAATGGCTGATATTGCGCTTTCAGCCAAAGAAAAATTAGTAACTTTAGGGGAAATTTCCAAAAGACAAAATATATCAATGCCGTATCTGGAACAATTGTTTGTTAAGCTTAGAAGATCAAAATTAGTTATCTCTGTAAGAGGTCCAGGTGGCGGCTATAAATTGGCTATGCCCCCGCACCAAATTCGCGTTGTTGACATTTTAACAGCAGTTGAAGAAAGCGTAGATGCAATGAGCCAGGGGGCTGGAGCCTCGGGAGGATTATCCGGTTCAAAAGCTCAATCCATGACAAATCGGCTTTGGGAAGGCTTGAGTGCTCATGTGTTTGTCTATTTGCATCAAACGAGGCTATCTGATGTAGTTGAAAATGATCTTGCACCTTGCCCAGCAGTGCCGACTATATTTTCTGTGGTCTCTGATACTGAATGAGGACTTATCTAGATTACAACTCAACTGTTCCTTTGAGGAGTGAAGCCAAGAAGGCGATGATTGACGCTATGAATTTTGTGGGCAATCCATCGTCCGTTCATTTAGAAGGTCGTGCTGCTAAGGCACTTATCGAAGACGCAAGGATTAAAATCGCGGAAGCCATTGGAGCGGTTGGAGCGGAAATCATATTTACATCTGGGGCAACCGAGTCTGCTGCGTTAGCTCTGTCTGGACGAGATATAATGTGTTCAAAAGTAGAACATGATGCTGTTACAAGTTGGTGTGCTCCCAATCTCTCTGTTGATGGTTTTGGAATGGTTGAAGTCACCAAGCCAGAACATTCTGCGTTACAATCTGCTAATTCTGAAACTGGCATTATTCAAGAGCCTGTTGAAGGTATTTGGCTGACGGATATGACCCAGGCTTTTGGAAAGTTGCCGATAGCTTTTAATTGGTACGGTTGTACTTGTGCGATGATTTCTGCTCATAAGATTGGTGGCCCTAAAGGTGTTGGAGCTCTAATTGTAAAAAGAGGCACGGATTTAGCAGCTCAAATAAGAGGTGGCGGTCAAGAGATGGGTCGACGATCTGGAACAGAAAATATTCTAGGTATCGTTGGGTTTGGGGCTGCTGCTGAGGCGGCCCAAAAAGACTTGCTCAATGGTGAATGGGAAAAGATTTTAGAATTTAGAATGATTCTAGAAAATATGATTGAAGAATTTTCAGATGTTCCTATTTTAATAGGAAAGGATTCTAATCGATTACCCAATACAACTTGTTTGGTAACACCTGGATGGAAAGGAGAAACACAAGTGATGCAAATGGATCTTGAGGGAATTGCGGTTTCCGCTGGTTCTGCATGCTCAAGTGGTAAGGTAAAACCTAGCGATGTGTTAAAAACAATGGGTTTGCCTGACAATCAAGCTTCTTGTGCGCTTAGAGTCTCACTAGGTTTGAAAACCACCAGGGAAGAAGTTGTAAGGTTTGCTGATACTTGGATTAAAAAGTTCGAGTACAATCTAAAAAGAAAAAATGAGAATGAGGGCCATTAATGGCGAGTTTTGAAAGTATAGAAGTAAAAGATGGTGTTGATAAGGAAACTGTCGATGCTGTTCGAGAAGTTGGTGGGGCGTATAAATACGGCTGGGAAACTGATATTGAGATGGAATATGCTCCAAAAGGGCTCAATACAGATATAGTTAAGCTGATAAGCGATAAAAACGAAGAACCTGACTGGATGACGGAGTGGCGTCTTAAAGCCTTTAACAGATGGGGAAAAATTAAAGAACCTAAATGGTCAATGGTTCAATATCCAGAAATCGATTTTCAGGATCAATATTACTATGCGCGACCGAAATCTATGGCGGAAAAACCAAAATCTCTTGATGAAGTAGATCCAAAACTATTAGCGACTTATGATAAGTTAGGAATTCCATTAAAGGAGCAAATGTTGTTAGCTGGTGTGGAAACTGCTGATAACGGTGAGCAGGGAGAGCGCAAAGTGGCGGTCGATGCCGTGTTCGATAGTGTTTCGGTGGGAACAACCTTTCAAAAAGAGTTGAAAAGTGCTGGTGTCATCTTTTGTTCTATTTCAGAGGCCATCAAAGAACATCCTGAATTAGTTAAAAAGTATTTGGGCAGCGTTGTTCCAGTTACGGATAATTATTATGCAACATTGAACTCTGCCGTTTTTTCTGATGGGTCATTCGTATACGTCCCGCCGGGGGTTAGATGCCCAATGGAACTATCAACATATTTTCGCATTAATGCAGAGAATACGGGACAATTTGAACGTACACTCATAATTGCGGACAAAGGCAGTTATGTATCATACCTTGAGGGCTGTACCGCTCCCAAAAGAGATACAGCGCAGCTGCACGCTGCAGTGGTTGAAATTGTTGTAGAAGAAGATGCTGAAGTTAAATATTCTACTGTACAAAATTGGTTTCCTGGTGATGAAAATGGCAATGGTGGTATTTATAACTTTGTAACCAAAAGAGCGGATTGCCGGGGCGACAGATCTAAGGTGATGTGGACACAAGTAGAAACTGGATCGGCAGTTACTTGGAAGTATCCCTCTTGTATCTTGAGGGGAGATGATAGTCAGGGTGAGGTTTATTCGATTGCTATCACAAATAATCATCAACAAGCTGATACTGGGACGAAGATGGTTCACTTAGGTAAAAACACAAAATCACGAATAGTCTCAAAAGGAATTAGTGCTGGTTTTGCTCAGAACACATACAGAGGATTAGTTTCTATGCACCCAAAAGCAAAGGACAGTAGAAACTACACTCAATGTGACAGTTTGCTAATTGGGGATAAATGTGGTGCCCATACAGTGCCCTACATAGAAGTGAAAAATAACAGCTCTCGCGTGGAACATGAGGCGACAACTTCTAAAGTGGACGACGATCAATTGTTTTATTGCAGACAGCGAGGCATGGATGAAGAAGAAGCAGTTGCCTTGGTTGTAAATGGTTTTTGTAAAGATGTTCTTCAAGCTCTTCCGATGGAATTTGCCATGGAGGCTCAACAACTTGTTGCAATTAGTTTAGAAGGAAGCGTTGGTTAAAAATATTTCTAATTTTTTAACTGTCATTAAAGAATATTAGCTGCACAAATTAAGGATGCTATATGCTAGAGATTAAAGAGTTGCGAGTAAATCTCGAGGATGAAAACAAGGAAATTTTAAAGGGTGTAAATCTTTCAGTCGAGGCCGGTAAGGTTCATGCTATAATGGGACCAAACGGATCAGGAAAATCGACCCTATCCTATGTTTTATCTGGTAAAGATGGTTATGAAGTAGTTGGTGGTTCTGTTAAACTTGATGGTTCGGATATATTAGAAATGGAACCAGAAGAAAGAGCAGCAGCAGGATTGTTTTTAGCGTTTCAATATCCCGTTGAAATTCCCGGTGTTGGAAACATGACGTTTCTTAGGACAGCTGTTAACTCCCAACGAAAAGCAAGAGGTGAAGACGAAATTAGCGCAACAGACTTTCTAAAGCAGGTCAGGGAACGCGCGAAATCGTTGCAAATAGACGCTGAAATGCTTAAGCGACCTGTCAATGTCGGTTTCTCAGGTGGTGAAAAAAAGCGTAATGAGATACTGCAAATGGCTATGTTGGAGCCAACAATGTGTATCTTAGACGAAACTGATTCCGGTTTAGATGTAGACGCAATGAAGCTAGTTGCAGAAGGCGTTAATTCTTTGCGTGATGCCGGTCGGGGATTTCTAGTGATAACGCACTATCAAAGATTGTTGGACCATATAAAGCCAGACTTGGTGCATATCATGGCGAATGGAAAAATTGTGAAAACTGGTGGACCTGAGTTAGCACTTGAGGTTGAAAACAATGGCTATGGTGAAATCCTCTCGGAGGTCGCTTAATGGCGGTTAAGCAGCAAAAGTTTGATCCTATTGACGATGCAACGTTTCAAGTGGAAAACAAAAATAGAGGATGGAGCCAGAGAGCGAGAGAAAGCGCTCTGAAGCGGCTTTCGACTATGGGTTTGCCAAGTCATAGAGATGAATATTGGAAGTATACTAACCCGACAGAATTATTAACAGAAAAATTTCCCGTGTCGTCTGTTGTCGGTCTTGAAGATGCTAATATATTTTCAGAATTAGATGCACTAAAAATTGTTTTCTGTGACGGTGTTTTTGATCCAAATTTGTCTGATGATTTAGCCGCAGAAAACATTATTATTAATAGGCTTGAAGAGAATGGTGACTTACATTGGGCAAAAAACTACTATGGGCTGCTTGAGGAGAAAGGTCAAATACCAGTAAGCCGCTCTCTGGCGGCATTAAATACTGCCATCGCTTCTGATGGTGCTCTCATCCATGTAAAAGGGAAAGTAGAGAAGCCAGTTCTTATTATAGGTGTCCGAAATAATACGGTTGAAGCCATTCTTCATCATGTAATCAAGGTTGAGAAGGATTGTTCAATTACTCTTTTGGAAAGTGGTCCTTTCGCTAAAAGGCTTAATACTGTAATGGAGGTGTTTCTTGATGAGGGAGCTAGTCTTGAACACATTAGAGCCCAAGGCAGGGATCATGATAGGTTAGCTGTAACTCATGTCTTTGCTGATATTAAAGAAAATGCAAAATTTAAGTCTTTCACTCTTTCGGCAAATGGAATGTTAACGAGAAATGAGTGCGTTTTAACACTATCTGGTGACGAATGTGCTGCCCATGTTGCGGGAGCTTCTGTTGGTGATGGAAAAAGTTTTCATCATGATGATACTATTTTTATAACTCATGATGCTGTTGCCTGTGAAAGTAGACAGGTTTTTAAAAAAGTACTGCGAAATGGCGCTACAGGAGTATTCCAAGGTAAGATTTTAGTTAAAGAAGGGGCGCAAAAGACAGACGGCTATCAAATTAGTCAATCTCTTTTACTTGATGATGACAGTCAATTTTTAGCAAAACCCGAACTGGAAATCTATGCGGATGATGTGGCTTGTTCGCATGGGTCGACTTCGGGGGCTATTGATGAAGAGGCTTTATTTTATCTTTGCAGCCGCGGAATTTCCGAGAAAGAAGCTGCCGATATGCTTACTTTGGCGTTTTTGGCTGAGGCTGTTGAGGAAATTGAAAATGATAAAATAGCGGACATTATTGTAGAAAAAATAAGTGCTTGGTTATCACGGCGCAGAAATTAATGTCAGTAGTTATCAACATTTCCAAGACTTATAGTAAGCCCATTCAAACCTATTCCAGATTATTTGAGCAGGGTGCCTCTGAAAAACAGAACTTGGCATACCTTATCGGTGGTTGCGTCATTAGCTTTGTATCTCAATGGCCTGTTCAGGCCCGATATGCATTTGCAAACCAACAGTCTATTGATGAATTAATGGGAGCGATATTATTATCAAATCTTTTTCTTCTTCCCTTGATTTTTTATTTCATTTCAATTGTTATTTATATCTTTGCCAAAGGTTTAGGCAGTAATATCCTCGGGGTAGAGTTACGATTGATTGTTTTCTGGGCATATTTAGCTGCGACACCAATTTTATTACTTGTTGGAATAATAGAAGGATTTTTTGGAAAAAATTTTCAATATTTTATTGTTGCGGGTTTCTGGCTTTTTATTTTTCTGACTTTTGCTTATTCTGGATTTAAGGGGCGCTCGAGATGAGTTTCACATTTAAATCCCTCTTTGTGGAAACAATTACTTCTCCTAGAGATGCAGCTCAGAAAATAATTGATATTGGAGTATCACGTCAAACATCAATTCTGAGTATAGTTTTTACTGTTTGCATTACTGTCATTCTATTTTTCTTGGATTTAAATTCATCAGAAAATTCCATTGTTCTTCCCTTGCTTATGCACCATCCCTTAATGCTGGCTAGTGTCATGATCTTAGGAACTTTATGGTCTGCTTTTGTTATAGGGTTTTTCGGAAAAATTCTTGGTGGCTATGATGATCTAGACGGCATTTTAGTTTTATTAGCTTGGGGGCAGGCGGTACAAGTTAGCTTTCAGGTTGTTGCTACTCTGGTTGCTTTACTTTCAATTCAATTGGCTGCTTTATTTCAGCTAGGTGTGTTTTTCATCTATATTTGGATTTTTATTTCTTTTATTGATGTCGTCCTCAAGCTTGAAAATTTATTTAAGGCGTTTTTTGTCACATTTTCAGGCTTAATTGTAGCTTTTATAAGTGTCAGCATGGTTTTATCGTTATTTGCAGGATTGTTTAATGTTTGATGTTTCGCAAATAAGAAAAGACTTCCCTATTTTGACGAGAGAAGTTAATGGAAAGCCGTTAGTTTATCTCGATAACGGCGCTTCCTCCCAAAAGCCTGATGTAGTAATAGACTCAGTGACAAGAGCATACCGAGAAGAATATGCAAATGTTCACAGGGGCTTACACTATCTTTCTAATCTAGCCACCGAAAAGTATGAGAGTGTTCGTGGCATAGTTGCTAAATTTTTGAATGCAGCTGATGAGAATGAAATCATCCTTAATACCGGGACGACAGAAGGTATTAATATGGTTGCCTACGGTTGGGCCATGGAACACTTGAAACAAGGTGATAACATCGTTTTGAGTGTAATGGAGCATCATGCCAATATTGTCCCATGGCATTTTTTGCGTGAGAGGCTCGGCATCGAATTAAAATGGGTCAATATTGATGATCAGGGCAACCTTGATACCCAATCAGTTATTGATGCAATTGATAAAAAAACCAAGTTGGTAGCCATTACACATATGTCAAATGTACTTGGTACAATAGTGGATGTGAAAACTATATGTCATGAAGCTCAATCTCTAGGAGCGGCGACACTTGTTGATGGTTCTCAAGGTGCAGTACATATGCCGGTTGATGTTCAGGAAATAGGTTGCGATTTTTATCCGATTACTGGTCATAAGTTATGCGGGCCTACCGGTTCAGGTGCAATTTATGTTAAGGCTGAACGAATGGTGGAAATGCGCCCATTTCTTGGTGGCGGTGATATGATCAAAGAAGTTCACAAGGATACAGTCATCTATAACGATCCTCCCATGAAGTTTGAGGCTGGAACACCTGGAATTGTACAAACTATAGGTTTTGGTGTCGCTCTAAATTACATGATGAATATTGGTTTAAACAATATTGCCGAGCATGAGGCAGAATTAAAGAAGTATGCACTAGAAAAACTTACTGCTCTAAATTGGCTTAGGCTCCAAGGTCAGCCGGACAATAGGGGTGCAATTTTTTCTTTTACTATGGAAAATGCTGGTCATGCTCATGATATTTCTACTATTTTAGATAAAAAAGGTGTCGCTGTCAGGGCCGGTCAACATTGTGCTGGACCATTAATGGACCATTTAGGTATTACGGCTTCCTGCCGCGCGTCTTTTGCTTTTTATAATACCAAATCTGAAGTCGATACTTTGGTTGAAGCCCTTCAATTAGCTAATGATTTGTTTGGATAATTTCATTTATTATCAGATATTTAAATAAAAGTATTAAAGTTCGTCTGTTTTCAGAATATACACTATTAGCAAGAGACCTATGACTAAACCGAAAGCAGCAAAATATTTTAAAAAATATAGGACTGGATGTATGAGAAAAATGCTTGTCGCACATAATATCACAAATAACATTGCGAAAAAAAAAGGCGTGATCTTGCCTTTAATACTAAAGTTTTTATGATGTTTTTGATGCATTTTCTCAAACAGATTTTCTTAGTTATAAGATAGTTGGTCTTGTCTATTTTTCAAATGCCAGGCAGCTTGAAAGACTAAATACTATTTTTGAAGCTAAATATTATAATTGTTAAAATTATTTTCTGTTTTCCAAAATACCGGAAGCTAGAACAACACCTATGGAAACTAAAATAATTCCCAAAAACTTTATAGATGTTATATTTTCGTTCAAAAAGATCACTCCTCCAGTGAGTGCTAACACAGGTGTTAGAGCCCCGAAGGCAGCTGTTTGAGGGGCGCCAAGTTGTTGAATAGCAAAGTTATATAACAACATTGCAACAATGGCGATCAAAATACCTTGAAGAAAAATCATTGAAATGATGTCGAAGTTTGATGCTTTAGCAAAAGTTACATCACCAAAAATAATTAAAGTTGGTACTGCGATTACAGATCCCCAAAAAAGTCCAAATACCAAGCCAATCAATGGGTTAATTCCACTTTTTCTGAAGTAAACAGAATACATAGACCACATTCCTGAACCTGCCAAGAAGAGAAAATGCCCCTTCCAAGTCTCTGCATTACTTGCTCTTAGAATACCGTATGATCCAACCAAAAAAGCTCCAAATAGAATTATAATCAATCCTAAGGATCTTAATTTTGTAGGTCTTTCTCCGACAATTATGAATGCAAACAAAGCGGTCCAAAAGGGTAGCATGCCTGGTGCCAAAGCTCCTGCATCAGAGGCGGGAGCATAGTATACTCCACTTGAAATTAAATAGGGAAAAACGGCGCTGGCACCTAATGCAATCATTAATGTTCCAATGATTGATTGTCCTTTTAGAAAAATACCCACTTTTAGTATAAGTGGTGTCATTATTATAAAAGCAGGTACTAATCTTAAAACTAAAACTTCATCCACTGTGAGATTTCCGCTCACAGCAAATCGAGTTCCAATAAGAAAAGTTGCCCATATTGTGACAGTAGCAATAGCAGCTACGATACCGGCAAAATATAATTTTTTCTCACCAAACATGTTTTAACTTATCAAAGATCTTCACGATCGGCGTTAAGCTATTTATTGGCTTCAAGCAATATGCGCAACAATAATATGACGCCTAGTAATTTGTTTTGAATACACCTGGTAATGAAACTTCTAAAAGTTCTAAGTCTTTGCTTATGTTTGAATACACTGTCATCAAGTTGGGGGGAATTACAAATGCGTCTCCGGCTGTTAATTCGTTAGTAGGTTGCCCATCGGCCGCAAGCGTCATTTTTCCCTTCATCACAAAATTAAATAGAATATCGCAGTCGTGTTTCGTTGGTTTGATGGCCTTTCCATTGGGTCTTATGACCTGGACACCAGCAACATTTTTGGTGTTTTTAGCAATAGTTGTATCACGACAAGTAAAACCAGGAATCCGAAAGTCTGACCACTTTGCCTCATCAGCTTTGTTATGAACGAATTTTTGTCCACTAAATTCTCTCTCTGGATTAAATTCTTTCGTGGGTAACTCCATATCGTAATCGATTGTTGTCACATGTTCTGCGGGCACACCAATTTCAATGACTTCAATATTATCACTCGCATACAAGACCTTATGTCGAATTTCTGGAGGTTGAATGACGCAATTACCAGCAAAAAGTCGGAAAGGTTCACCCTGATCTTCATAGACTAGGTCTACCCAACCTTTGTAACAAAAAATTAATTGAAAACCCACGGTATGATAATGAACTGTATCGGGAACTGGACCTCCATCGGGAATTCGAATATGACTGGCAATGATTGAGCCTCCCAACCGATTGGGTATTAGGTCTCTGTAATGCATTCCTGCCCGTCCTATTATCCAGGGAGCTTGGTCTATTAATCTACGAACTACAAACTGATGTTGAGTCTCTGGTAAAATAAGGGGTGGGTTTTTTTCAATAAATTTAAATTGAGTGCCATTTGGGGCTTTAAGTTCAGTTTCTCCATTTGCAATCTGTTTTATATCCTCGGCTAACAAATTTATCTGAGCCGGACCAACCTGAGCATCTTTATCAACACAGATAGAGATGCCGTGGCCAGAAAAAACGGCTACTCGTGGGTCGTCAGCAGGGTAAATCATATCCATTCGCATATTCAAAATTTTTGTGAAAAAAGGGATATCAGCCTGTAAATCCTTTGTTGGAATAACGCACTGAGCATCAGCAACTAACATTAAATTTCCAATACAATTTTCAATAATTTGAGTTATAAATTCAAAAGCAGACCGGTCAATTAGAATAGTATAGAATTTTCAACCGCGCCATGTTCTGATTGGACCGCAGTCCATGTGGACAAAATTTGATCGATAATATCTACCAACTCCGCCACCATTACATTTAGCAGCAGCTTTGAAAATTTGCTTAACACTTCGAGACGATAATCGAATGTCAGCAGCTTGGCCGCTGATATGCAATGAATCCCTTGCAACCGATTTGGAGCTACGTCGAAGCATGGCATTTGTTTTTGCACTTCGGTAGCCTGATAGAAGAGTGTAGGGCTCATCTGTATTAAGAATATTATGGCTTGCAGCAACTATATCGATAGTTCGCCTATCGATTGATTTTACCTCGTTACGTCGCCAATCTCTCATTACGTAGCTAATTTCGTCCAGAACCTCAGGTATATACTCATTATCAATACAGTATATACCTCTAAATCTTTCTCCTGTTCTTCTTGAAATCATATTAATGCTACGGATGTTTCCTGCCCCACGCAAAAAACCTGCAGCTTTTGAAAATGTAGGCGCTGCCGTTATAGCTGAGGCGGCAAAAGCTCCAAGAACAAAACGTCTAGATATCTTATGGCGATTTATGTTTTCCAAAACGAACCGTTCACTTGCCCACAAAGTTTTCTACGTTAGAGATTACAGCAGGTTATTGCATAAAAAAACTCAATAAAAAAGTAAAAATTTAGGAAAATTCATCTATAACCCAATGAATTAAAATAATTATGTTTTTTTGGGTGTTCACAAATTTGTTTCAGTATCCAATATTTTTTCCATATGTTTTTAATTTTTTTGGGTTTATGCAAAAGCACTTATGGCGTATTATTTGTATAAACATTAAAATAAAATCTTATTTGGGGTAATATCGTGGCAAATTCTATTCTTCTTACGCTTTCTTACAGAGTTCTAATTGTTTTCTGTTCTTTAACGTATGCCTCAAGCTCTTTTGCGATGGTAAATAATGATGAATTTAGAATTTCTTTAATAAATTCTCTCTCAAAAAATTCTGAAATAATTCGATTTTACCAAGACAATGGGTTTCAGCCTCTTTGGGTCGGAAACGAGAGAAAAGCCAGAGAACGAAGATCGTATTTTTTTAAAGAACTCAAGAATGCATCTAAACATGTTTTACCCGCCTTGCGATATGATTTGAATTATTTGAAAAGACAAGCGATATCGGCGAAATCGAGTTCGGATTTTGGATTAGCAGAGGCTCTTATCTCAATAAAATTTATTGAATATTCATCCAACCTTCAAACGGGAGTGCTCAAGCCTTCTTCTGTTGATAAAGAGATCGTTCGAAAGGTCCCTTATAGAACCACTACGGCATATTTAGAGAAAATACGCTCTGTATCTCCAGCAGATTTCTTTAAAGGAATTCAGCCTCAATCGAAGCAATATTCTCTATTACTTCAGGAAAAACGGCGTCTTGAGAAAATTATTGCACAGGGAGGATGGAACAGTGACTTGCCTGGTGAATTGATCAGGCCGGGTGATGTAGGTGATAAAGTAATACTTCTTCGAAATACGTTAATTAAGCGTGGCTATTTGGAACGCACTTCTTCTGATGTTTATGATGGGAAATTGCGAAGCGCTGTCCAATTATTTCAGCTTAGACATGGTTTGGCACCTGATGGTATTGCTGGTCCAGCCACATTTTCAGAGATGGCGAAAACAGCTCAAGAAAGACTTGCGTCAGTATTGGTTGCTCTGGAAAGGGAAAAGTGGACTAATTTCGATTTTGGGTCACGACATGTCATAGTTAATTTACCAGATTTCTCAACGAAGTTATTCGAGAATGGTGCCCTTATTTTTGAAACAAGAAACGTCATTGGGACGCCTATAGATGAGCAGCGAACGCCAGAATTTTCGGATGTTATTGAACACTTGATAACCAATCCAACCTGGAACGTTCCAAAGTCAATTACGTTGAAAGAGTATCTGCCTGAAATGCAGAAAGATCCTTCGGCTCATGATTATTTAGAGCTAATAGACCTCGATCGTGAACTTGTGCCAAGAGATTTAGTAAACTTTAATGAATATGATGAAGATACTTTTCCTTATGATCTGAAACAATTTCCCTCGATAACAAACGCTCTTGGCTTGGTTAAATTTATGTTTCCTAATCAATACAGTATTTATCTTCATGATACACCTTCCAAGCCTTTATTTGATTTAGAAGTAAGGGCGTTTTCTCATGGATGTATTAGGCTTCAAAAACCTTTCGAATTTGCATATGAGCTTCTTAAACCTCAGACTGAAGATCCAAAGACCGCTTTCAACGATGCAATTGCGACTGGAGAGGAGACTGTAGTTTATTTAAGAAAACCTGTCCCTGTACATCTCATCTACAGAACGGCATTTGTTGATGAATTGGGAGTAATTAATTACAGAAGAGATATTTATGGACGTGACGCAGCTATTTATGAAGCACTGATCAACGCAGGTGTTCAAGCGGAGTCATTTTCTAGTTGATATTTAAAGTAAATGTTTAAGCAGGGTAGAAATGGAATTTACCGTTCAAGAAATAGCAAATTCACTTGAAGCTGAGTTTTTTGGAGATCCAAAAATCAAAGTTACTTCGATTGCAGAACCCAGTTTGGCATCTGAGCACGATATAGCTTTAGCAATTCATCCTAAATACCTTGATGATTTAAATGAAACTTCAGCTGAATGCGCTCTGCTCACTAAAGGAGTAGACTGGAGCCAATATGGTTTGAGAGCAGCAATATTAGTTTCTCGGCCCAAGTTTGCAATGTCTATGCTTTCTGCAATGGTTGACAGAGGACAGCATTATAATCCTGGAATTCACCCATCAGCCATTATTGACCCAAGCGCACAAATTGGAAATAACGTTCTTATTGATGCAATGACTGTGATTTCATCAAATGTAAAAATCGGGGATAATTCGACTATAGGTCCGCAATGCTACATAGGCGTGAATACGACTTTAGGAAAAAAATGTTATCTTCGGGAAGGAGTAAAAATTGGCTCCGACGTTTCTATTGGTGATCGGTTTATTGCGCAGCCTTCTGCCATTATTGGTGCTGACGGATTTTCTTTTGTAACAGAGCAAGTTTCAGCAGTAGAAGAATTAAGGGCTGATTTAAAAAATACTGGGATAAATACGACTGCCCCCCAAGCTTGGCACCGGGTTCATTCTCTTGCTGGAGTAGAGATAGGAAATGATGTAGAGATTGGAGCAAATTGTTGTATTGATCGTGGTACTGTGCGGCCTACAAAAATTGGAGATGGTGTAAAGACTGATAATTTATCTCAAATAGGGCACAATGTTCAAATAGGAGATAACACACTAATTTGCGCCCAAGTAGGAATAGCAGGTAGTTCTGTAATTGGGAAAAATGTAGTTTTAGGGGGTCAAACTGGCGTAAGCGATAATATTTTTGTTGGCGATAATGTGATAACGGGCGGAGCTACAAAAGTACTTTCTAATATTCCTTCAGGTAGAGTTATGCTAGGTTATCCAGCCATGAAAATGGAGACACAGCTTGAAGTACATAGAAATTTACGTAAGCTACCGAAATTACTTAAAGATTTAAAAGATCTTAAAAAAGCCGTTTTCAAGTCATCCAAGATAGATTAAACGCATGCTTAGCTGATTGTGGGGAACCAAATAATATGGATATTGGTGCAAAAGTAATCGATATCATTGCCGAGCAGGCAATACTTGAACCTGATGATGTTACATTGGAAAGTACTTTAGAAAGCTTGGGAATTGATAGCATGGGTTTGGTGGAGAGTATTTTTGCAATAGAAGAGGCTTTTGATATCCAAATACCATTTAATGCTAACGATCCATCTGATGGTGATTTTAATATTTCTTCAGTAGCTTCAATTATTTCTGGTATTGAAAAATTAGTGGCCGAAAAATCTTGAACCGAGTTGCTATAACCGGTGCTGGTACAATTAATTCTCTTGGTCATTCGGTCAAAGAAACATTTGAAAGCATGGCTGATGGCTCTTGTGGTATTGGAGCGCTTTCTTTTCGTGATGTTGATCGTCTAGATATTAAAATTGGTGGGCAGGTTAAAGACTTTGTGCCTACAACGGTATTTAATCGCCAGCAGTTATCATTGTATGACAGAGTTACTCAATTCACACTAATTGCTGCCAAGGAAGCAATAAAACAATCTGGAATTACTTTTTCAGGTGAACTTTCAGCTAGATCTGGCGTTGTTTTAGGAACTGCAGGTGGAGGCGTCAGTACCTGGGACGATAACTACCGAGCTGTTTACGAAGAGGGAAAAAATCGAGTGCATCCTTTTGTTGTTCCAAAGCTTATGAACAATGCCGCCGCCAGCCATGTCTCTATGGAATATAATCTCAAGGGCCCATCCTTTACAGTGTCTACTGCTTGCGCAAGTTCAAATCATGCAATGGCCCAAGCCTTTCAAATGGTTAGATCAGGTTTGTCTGATGTTATGATAACTGGTGGTTCAGAAAGTATGTTGTGCTTTGGAGGAGTAAAGGCTTGGGAAGGATTGCGGGTCATGAGTAAAGATGCATGTAGACCATTTTCCGCAAATCGAAATGGGATGGTTCAGGGTGAGGGGGCAGCAATTTTTGTTCTTGAAAATTTTGATAATGCAAGGAAACGAGGAGCGGAGATTTTGGCTGAAGTCATTGGTTATGCCATGTCCTCTGATGCTAGTGATATTGTAATGCCATCTAAGCAAGGAGCAGCCCGAGCGATTAAGGGTGCATTAATTGATGCACAACTTAATTCAGAAGAGGTGCAGTATATTAACGCGCATGGCACTGGAACGGCTGCTAATGACAAAACAGAATGTGCCGCAGTCGCTGATGTGTTTGGTAAGCATGCCGATAACTTAATGATTTCCTCAACTAAATCGATGCATGGTCATGTAATTGGTGGTACTGGAGCGATTGAACTGCTCGCTTGTATTATGGCTGTTAGAGATGGGATCGTTGCTCCGACAATAGGCTATGAAGAAGCTGATCCAGAGTGTGCTTTAGATATTGTACCTAATCAATCTAGGGAAGCAAAAGTGGATGTCGCGTTAAGTAATGCCTTCGCTTTTGGAGGGCTAAATGCGGTTTTAGCTATACGGTCTGTTTAACTTCTCTATAAGTGATGCTTAATGACTATTTGCCATCAAAAATTAAAAGAGAAGAATATTGAGCTATTTTGAATTTTTCAGATCAAATATAGCTTGGTTGTTGGCAGGTTTCATTTTGGCATTAAATTCAAGTTTTGGCCAAACGTTTTTTATTTCGATTTTTGCAGGAAAAATTCAATCTTACTTTGATCTCAGTCATGGAGATTGGGGTTCTATATATATGGTGGGTACTTTGGCTTCTGCTCTGTTGATGGTTTGGGCAGGAACTTCAAGCGATATTTTTAAAGCCCGATCCATTGGTGCTTTAGTATTAGTAGGTCTTAGCATTTCCACTCTCTTAATGGCTGTAAATCCTACAATCTGGTTATTGCCTTTTATAATATTTCTTTTACGTTTTCTGGGCCAGGGAATGTTACCCCATATTTCATCTGTTTCTATGTCGAGATGGTTCATCTCACAAAGAGGAAAAGCTTTGGCTATTTCTAATACTGGATATGCTTTGGGTGAAGCTTTTCTTCCAGTTTTGTTTACAATACTAATGTTGAGCTTTCATTGGCAAAACTTATGGATTGTGGCGTCCTTATTCTGTTTGCTGATGGCGCCAATAATTTGGATGTTGTTGAAAAACGAAAGAACTCCTCAGTATTTGGCTAAAGAAGTAACCGCCCTCGGCTTGTTAGGAAAATCTTGGACTAGAAAAGAAGTCATAAGTCATCCCTTATTTTGGTATATGCTTCCTGCCCTTTTAGGCCCATCAGCNTGCGTCACTTCTTTTTTCTTTCAGCAAGTATATTTTGCNGAAATNAAAGGTTGGACGCATTTACAGNTGGTNGNNTTATTTCCCATNTANACATTTGTAGCTATTATCTTNAANTTAATATCGGGNTGGGCATTGGACAAATATGGTTTGGATCNGATACTNCCTTCGTATCAAATACCCATGGTTTTTGCATTTGTATTATTTTACTTTGTTTCGACGCAGTTTGGATTGGCGNTNGGTNTATGCTTTTTAGCTNTCTCAGCGGGTGCAAATTCAACATTACCAACGGCTTTNTGGGCAGAATATTACGGCACNCAATTTCTTGGAACNATCAAAGCATTGGGTACAGCTATAATGGTTTTNGGATCAGCCNTAGGTCCAGGATTGACNGGNTTATTGATTGATTGGGGTTTTGNTCTTGANTTGCAATATTTAATTTTTGGGTTTTATTTTNTNATNTCAACTTTTTTGATGTTTNTTGGNATAAAAATTTATTCACCAGATAAAATAGTNGAATAGTTTGCACAGCCTTTTAGGGCAGCAAAGTCATCCAAAATAACTTGGACAGATATTTTTTTCATAATNTCTGAGAACTGGCCACGCTGATAGAAATTNTTTTTGAAATTGTCTTTCTTTAGATATGGCATCATCGCCCTTGCGACGCCGCCAATTAGATAAACTCCCCCCAAAGACATATTCATTAAAGCAAAATCGCCAAAAGCTTGTCCAGCAAAGCCAGCCAACTGATTTCCTACTTCCTTTGCTTGTAAATCTCCCGCTTCTGCAGCAGCTAAAATATCTGCCGGAGAACGATCATTTTTTTGATTTAAAATTTGATCTAAACGATTAAGACCTAATCCTGCTAAAATATTTTCGTATGATACAAATGGAGACTTTTTTTCCAAATGCTTTATTATAGATTTTTGCACTTCGTTTGCTGCAGTAATACGAGCGTGCCCATATTCTGAAGCTGGTACAAAGGTACCAAAAGCTGTTTTATAGGCTATGGCGACATTGAAACCTGTGCCCATTCCACATACGAGTTTCGTATCACTTTCTGAGGTGGAATGACTGCCATCGATTAATTTTTCTAACTCTTTAGGATTAATGAAGTCTAACGCATATCCCTGCGCTTGCAGATCATTTATTATAAAAACCTTTTCCACATTCGCAGCAGTTTGAAGGGAAGACGCTCTTATTTTCCAATTTAAATTGCTCATTTCAACAGTAGTTTTTGAAACTATTCCAGCTGCGGCAACACACATTCTATTAATTTCTAAGCTGTCTTTAGTGGATAGGTATTTTATAATTATTTCTTCAAAGTTTTTAAAATCAGAATTTTTGAATTTTACAACGTTTGTTAGTTCTATTTTGGAATCTTTTCGAGAAGTGATAGCTAACGCCAATCTCGAGTTCGTTCCTCCAATATCTGCAACTAAAGTCTTCAATAGTCTTGGTCCAATAACTTTTGACAGTTAAATCTAGTAAGAATAAACAAGCTCGACTGCAAGTCTATAAAATGGAAATTCTTAACTAAATTGATTAGCTTTTTACTCTTTTACATTGGTCTCTTAATGCTTGTGCGCTACCTTGATAAAAAAAGGTTTAGAAGTTAATGGCCGAGCAAAATCATATAGAAGTCCGCGGGGCACGTGAGCATAATTTAAAATCAGTTGATGTTGATATCCCTAGAAATCAATTCGTTGTAATTACTGGTTTATCTGGTTCTGGGAAGTCTTCTTTGGCCTTCGATACAATCTATGCTGAAGGGCAACGTCGGTATGTCGAAAGTCTTTCGGCTTATGCTCGTCAATTTTTAAATATGATGGAAAAACCTGATGTTGATCATATTTCAGGCTTGTCACCGGCTATTTCAATTGAGCAAAAAACAACTTCAAAAAATCCAAGGTCTACCGTTGGAACAGTCACTGAAATTTATGATTACTTGCGTTTATTATTTGCTAGAGCTGGCACACCCTACAGTCCAGAAACTGGATTGCCTATAGAGGCGCAGCAAGTGCAGGACATGGTTGATAGGGTTCTAGATATGGAACATGGGACCAGAGCATATCTGTTAGCACCAATTGTAAGGGATCGTAAGGGCGAATACAAAAAAGAGTTTCTTGAGTTAAGAAAATCAGGTTTTCAGAGAGTTAAAGTGAACAATGAATTTTATGATTTGGACGAACCTCCAGTTTTAGATAAGAAATTTCGCCATAATATAGATGTTGTTGTGGATCGCATAGTAATCAAAGAAGATATGGCTACGCGTCTGGCTGATAGCTTTAGAACAGCATTGGATTTGGCGGATGGGATCGCAATTTTAGAAACAGCGCCACATGAAGGTGTCTCTAAAATCGAACGTGTCACCTTTTCTGAAAATTTTGCTTGCCCGGTAAGTGGCTTCACTATTCCCGAAATTGAACCTAGGTTATTTTCTTTCAATGCTCCGTTTGGAGCCTGTCCTGATTGTGACGGGTTGGGTAAAGAACTGTATTTTGACGAGCGTTTAGTAGTACCAGATCAAACATTGAGAATTAAAGATGGTGCACTCGCTCCATGGCGAAAAGGTAAAAGCCCGTACTTTTTGCAAACGATTGAGGCTATCGCTAACCATTTTGATTTTGATCCTTCAACAAGATGGAAAGACTTGAGCGATAAAGTTAAGGAGGTATTTCTTTATGGCTCTGGCGATGCAGAAATTAAGATTCGATATGACGAGGGAGGTAGAATTTATCAAGTAAGTCGTACTTTTGAAGGTGTAATTCCTAATATGGAAAGACGTTATAGAGAAACTGATAGCAATTGGATACGAGAGGAATTTGAGAACTATCAAAATAACAGACCTTGTGGTTCTTGCTCGGGTTATCGGCTTAAACCCGAAGCTTTAGCTGTTAAAATATCTAACTCACATATTGGACAAGTTGTTCAATTATCAATTAAAGATGCATTAACTTGGTGCCAAAGTGTGCCAAAATCTCTCAGTAAGCAAAAAAACGAGATTGCGCATACCATATTAAAAGAAATTAGCGAGCGATTAGGTTTTCTAAATAATGTTGGTTTGGAATACTTAACCTTGTCTAGAAGTGCTGGAACATTGTCTGGAGGAGAAAGCCAACGAATTAGATTGGCAAGTCAAATCGGTAGTGGTTTGACTGGTGTCTTATATGTTTTAGATGAGCCGTCAATTGGACTTCATCAACGTGATAATGATCGATTGTTACTTACACTTAAGAATCTGAGAGATCAGGGGAATACCGTTATTGTTGTTGAACATGACGAGGAGGCTATTCGAGAGGCAGATTATGTATTTGATATTGGTCCTGGAGCCGGTGTGCACGGAGGTCAAATAGTAAGCCATGGAAGACCTCTTTCAATTCAAAAAGATCAAAATTCGCTAACAGGGAGATATTTAAGTGGAAAGTTAAAAATTCCAATTCCGAAAGAGCGAAGAAGTGGGAATGGTAAAAATATTTCAGTCGTTAAAGCAGCTGGGAATAATTTAAAAAAAATCACGGCCAATTTTCCATTAGGGAAATTCGTATGTGTGACTGGCGTTTCAGGTGGCGGTAAATCTACTTTGACAATCGAAACCCTTTTTAAGACCGCTTCCATGCGCTTAAATGGTGCGAAACAAACCCCCGCTCCCTGTGAAACTATAAAAGGATTAGAGTTTTTAGATAAAGTTATTGATATTGACCAGCGACCAATTGGAAGGACGCCTAGATCAAACCCTGCAACTTATACTGGTGCATTTACTCCCATACGCGATTGGTTTGCAGGATTGCCAGAGGCGAAAACTCGTGGATATAAACCTGGT
>NZGN01000104.1:0-13657 GCA_002691045.1 Marinovum sp. | reverse complement strand
GCTCTATAAGTGTTGTTAAAAAATCTTGTTTTAACATTTTTTGACGTTGGAGTTTATCGTACTCACGAACACCAGCACCAACGATTGCCCAATTGAATGCTTCACCCCTTTGCATTAGCCTATGCAAATACCAAGCCTGATGCGCCCGATGAAAATTTCCTAAACCTATGTGAACTATGCCAGCAGAAAGCTGCGATCTGTCATAAATTGGTTTTTTAATATTAGCTGATAAATCTCCCAAAGACTTATTTGAAAGAGGATGCAAATGATCATTAACTTTCTTTTTAATCATCAGCTCATCCATTGTCCGCCGTCTACATTATAACATTGGGATACAATGTAGTTAGCTTCGTCACTTGCTAGAAAGACCGCCATACCAGTCAAATCAAAAGGATTACCAATCCTTCCAAAAGGTACTGATAGACCAACTTCTTTTTTCTTTTGCCCCAAGGCTTTATTTTCATATTTTGCAAAAAATTCGTCTACACCATCCCAGTGTTCGCCGTCTACAACACCAGGTGATATGGCATTTACATTAATACCATGCTTAATGAGGTTTAGCCCGGCTGACTGTGTCAAACTGATGACAGCTGCTTTTGATGCGCAATAGACGGCTACAAGAGGTTCACCTCTTCTGCCCGCTTGGCTTGCCATATTTATAATCTTACCTTTAACTTTATTTTCAATCATATGCCTAGCGACCGCTTGCATCATAAATAAGGTACCAGAAACATTGACCTCGAATAAATTTTGAAAGTCTGAACGCTCAATATCTATAATAGGAGCTGCTGAAAACAGAGCAGCATTGTTAACTAGAATATCTATGTAGCCAAACTCAGAAATAGTTTTCTGAACTGCTGCATCGATGCTTGTTTGCTTTGTAATATCTAAATGTACTGAAATAGCATTATCACCCAAACCAGCAGCTGATTTTTGCGCCTGGTCTATATTAATATCAGCGATACAAACTTTTGCTCCCTCATTTATATAAGCCTCAGCAAAAGCATATCCTATACCTCTGGCAGAGCCAGTAATTAAGGCAGTTTTTCCCTTCAATCGCTTCATTCTAACCGAATACCTCTTGTATCAAATTTGTGGAATAAATCAGATCGAGGGTTTAAGCTTATCTCATCCCCATACTTTAGTTTTACTTCACCTGAAGCTCTCACTGTTACTACTTTTGACAAGCCGGTTTCATGAACATGAATAAATGTATCAGAGCCAAGATGCTCGGTTACCCCGACCTTTCCTTTCCAGATACCTCCAGAGGAAACAATATCGATATGCTCAGGTCGAATACCCAAAGTCTGAGCACCATTTTTTTCTGCTTCTTTGCCTGTAAATAAATTCATTTTCGGGCTACCAATAAACCCTGCGACAAATAAATTTTTAGGCATATTATACAATTCTAATGGAGAGCCGACCTGCTCAATTACTCCTGATTGAAGCACAATAATTTTATCTGCCATAGTCATGGCTTCAACCTGATCGTGGGTCACGTAAATCATAGTAGTTTTCATTCGTTTATGCATTTCACTAATTTCTAAACGCATTCCAACCCTGAGTGCAGCATCGAGGTTAGATAATGGTTCATCGAATAAAAATGCAGTTGGATTGCGAACTATCGCTCTACCAATAGCTACGCGCTGGCGTTGGCCACCAGACAGTGCAGCAGGTTTACGGTCTAGATAGTCTGTTAAGTTTAATGATTTGGCCGCAACCTCAACTTTGGCATCTATTTCGGACTGGGCAATCCCTTCCATTCTCAAGGGAAAGGCAATATTTTTCCTAACTGACATATGTGGGTAAAGTGCATAAGATTGGAATACCATTGCCAGTCCACGCTTTGAAGGAGGTACCTCAGAAACCTCTTCACCGTTGATCTCAATTTCACCTGATGTAACTTCTTCTAAGCCTGCAATCATTCTTAACAGAGTAGACTTTCCACACCCGGAAGGACCGACAAATACTGCAAATTCACCATCGTCTATGGTAAGATTTAACGGCGGGATGACCTCAAGATTCTCGAAGCTTTTTGTTACATTTTTGAGTACTATCTGTCCCATCTCAATCTTCCTATTTGACCGCACCAAAAGTTAAACCTTTAACTAGCTGTTTTTGGCAAAACCAACCAAGCACAACGATTGGCCCAACAGCAGCTGTAGAAACAGCAGATAAACGACCAAAAAATAACCCTTCTGGAGCTCGATTTCCTTCGATTAATTTTGACAACGTAGCAGCATCAATAGTCGTCAAACGGACAGTCCAATATGCTTCATTCCAACAAAAAATGAAAATCAAAAGAGCTGTTGAAGCTATACCTCCCCAAGCCAGTGGGATAAGGATTTCTTTAATTTCACCCAAAGTACTTACACCGTCCATTTTCCCGGCTTCTATGATGTCTACTGGTATTTCTTTGAAATATGTGAACAACATCCAAATGGCTATAGGGAGATTTATTAGCGACACTACGGTAACAATGAGAATTTTTGTGTCATAAAGGCCTAAACCTTTTGAGAGATAAATCATTGGATATAAAACAGCTGCAGCTGGAAGCATTTTCGTTGAAAGCATCCACATCAAAATATTTTTAGTCGATCTACTTGGGTAAAACGCCATTGCGTAAGCCGATGGAATGGAAACAAAAAGGGTAAATGTTGTTGCAAAAGAAGCAGTAATGACTGAATTTTTTGCGAAACGCCAGTAATCATAATTTTCTGTCATGTTTAGGTAATTATCGAGAGTTGGATTAAACCAAATCAAATACTCAGGCTTTACTGCGTCAGCATCAGATTTAAAACTAGTCAGAACCATCCAAAATATGGGAAAGAAAAAGAGCAGTCCAATAAGCCATGCTAGCGTAGGCCTACCATATTTTATAAAATTGGAAGTTTTTGAAACAATTGCCATTTTCTTACTAATCCATAAGAGTTTTACCGATGAGCCGTAAAAGAAAAATGGCAACTATGTTAGCAAGAATAACAGCAAAAATTCCAGTTGCGCTGGCTGCACCGATGTTATTATTTGCAAACTCTCCTATAAGGTAAGGTAGATTTTTGTTCCCATTTCCACGGCTAACTATTTCTATCTCTGCATATAATGAAAGATGAAAAATTGCCTGTATCATCACAACTATTGCAATTGGACGCGCTAAATGTGGAAGAGTCAGAAACCGAAACTGAGACCAAGTTCCAGCGCCATCTAACACGGCAGCTTCTTTTTGCTGCTGATCCTCTGACTGCAGTGAGGTTATAAAAATTAATACTGCAAACGGTGTCCATTGCCATGTTACCATCATAATTACAGCGTATGCAGATGACTGTGTTGCGCGAAAAGAAATGGGATTAAATTCAGGCCAAAGAGAAAAAAACTTTCCTAAAATTGGAAGGGCTCGCAATCCCTCAATATAATTATTTAATCCAGAGATTGCTAAACCTTGCAAACCAAGTACGGGGTCAAGTATCATATTGATCCAAAGAACAGCATTTACAGCCGGCATTACGAAAAATGGAGAAATTAGAAGAATGCGTACTATTCCTTGGCCTAGAAAGCTTTTGTTTATGAGAATTGCAATAAAAACCCCAAAAACCACTGTAAGTATAAGAATACTTCCAACAATAAATAAACTATTTTGGATCGCCAAAAAAAAGTCCTTATTATTGAACACAAAATTGTAGTTTCCAAAACCACGCCAATTTTCAATGCTAGGACTTGTCCATTCCGGNCGGCGCAAGTTATT
This sequence comes from Marinovum sp., assembly GCA_002691045.1. Lineage (GTDB taxonomy): Bacteria > Pseudomonadota > Alphaproteobacteria > Rhodobacterales > Rhodobacteraceae > Salinivivens. The sequence continues at coordinate 9,918 of NZGN01000104.1, read as the reverse complement.
CAANACATATCTTATAAATGAAAAATAGAGCGTCATGCCTAAAGGAACCAGCATCCACAGTAGTAGTANTANAANNGCTGGTGTCTGAAGAAGCTTTGGTAATCTACGATTTGNCATGTTTGAAAATCTACTTTCTGGGNATAGCCGCACACTAAGCTNATTNTAGAGCAAAGTTTTTATGTGTAGCCAAACCAATTTTTAAAAATGGGGCCCGATTTTAGNCGAGCCCCAGCTTCACTGAGAGGTGATAGTGAAGATTTAGTAATATCCAGCTTCAGACATAATTGCATCGGCCGCTGCTTGTGATGCCGCTAATGCAGCCTCGACAGTTTTTGCTCCGGAAAGGGCTGCTGCCATTTCCTGTGCCACGGCAATACCAACTTCTGGGAATTCAGGGATTGCAGCAAACTGAACACCTACATAAGGTTTCAAATCTGTAGCTGCTGGAGCCGCTGACTCTATAGCTGCCATCTCAGCTGCTGCAAAGCCTGCAACTGCCTGGAATTCTGGAAGTGCGTAGGTTGATGCACGTTGTCCTGTGGGAACAGCACCCCAACCAAAATCTGGGTGGTTACCGACAGCTTGAACGTATGCTTTTGATGTTGCCCACTCTATAAAGTCTTTTGCAGCATCTGCGTTAGGCGTTCCTGCTGGAACTGCCATTGCCCAAGCCCACAACCAATTAGCACCTACTGGATTACCAGCATTTGGCGATTGTGCGTAGGCAACGCCGTCTACAGTCAAGAAAGAAGCTGCGATTGTAGCGTCAATCCACATACCACACTTACCTTCATTGTATAGAGCAAGAATTTCATTAAAAGAATTACCTTCAGAGCCCGGAGGTCCATAATTACCTAACAGATCTACATAAAAGTTAATCGCTTCTTCCCATGCAGCCGTATCGATTGTTGGACGCATATCCGCATCAAACCAAGCGCCACCAAAAGAATTTACGACTGTAGTAATGAACGCCATATTATCACCCCAACCTGGCTTACCACGCAAACATGCGCCGTATACGCCGTTATCAGGGTCATGCATTGCTGCTGCAGCACCTTTAATATTTGCCCAAGAATCATTGTCTCGAACTACCACACCAGCGGCATCCGTCAGGTCTTTTCGATACATTACCATGGAAGATTCACCATAGAAAGGTGCAGCGTACATAGTACCTTCATGTGATAAACCTGCTCGGATCGCAGGTAAAATATCATCCATGTCGTAGTCACTGCCAAAATTTAGTGGTTCAATCCAACCTGCAGCTCCCCAAATTGGAGCTTCCTGCATACCAATATTTATTATGTCGTACTGTCCACCTCCAGTGGCAGTATCTGAAGTAACTTGCTCTCGAAGAACACCTTCTTCCAAAGCAACCCAATTTAATGAGACACCCGTCTCAGCAGTATAAGCCTCGGCAACCTTCTGCATATTTATCATGTGACCGTTATTAACAATCGCAATCGTTAATTCCGAAGCACTCACTACGCTTGCAGTTACTGCTAGCGCACTAACTGCACTTAGAACTTTTTTGAAAACCATTATGGATCCTCCCTTACTTGGGTTTCATAGGAAAACCATAATTCCAAATATACATCCGGGTCAATATAAAAGTTTACTCGTGTAAATTTTTTTTAATTAGTGAGTAATTTCATTATATTACGCGGAGTCACGTAATACCAATCTTCCAGAGAACAACTTATCAGCTGCTCTTTCAACCTCATAGTNAGAATCAATTATCTCAANTAGGGAGTTTACTGATGCCTCAGCAATTTCTTCATAATCTTGCGAAACNGTAGTCAGTGANGGACAAGTATATTTTGCAAAAGGATGNTCATCNTGCCCTGCAACCCGCAGATGACAACCAGCACCGTGNCCAACTTTAAGACGATTTTGNAACGCAGCAGCCAAAAAACCTATACCTAGCCTNTCATTNGAACACAAAATAGTATTTGTTGGGANATCATCATTCAGGATTAATTGATTTGCTCCATCAAACCCTATTTTCTCAAAATCCCACGAGTCCCCCTCCACTTGAATAAAGTGTGGAGTATGACCAAGGCTCTCCATAGCCTCTTTATAGGCGTTTCGCCTTTTATAAGCATTAGGATTAATGGGGTTTTTCATCTCGAAAAAAATTGGCGGCTCCCCTGATCGACATAAATATTCGACCATTAATGCAACACTTTTACTATTATCTGAACCAATAAATGCATGGCCTATGCTTTCTAGGTTTGCATCAAAAAGAACTGTTGGAAGGTCTTCACAAAGTTCGGCAATTGAATCACTTTTGGAGGCACGACCTAAAGGAGCAAGCAATACACCAGCAGGCTTTAAAAGCTTTAAGTTTACTATATTCTCAATTTCACTATCAGGACCACCATGAGAGCTCATTAGTAGTGGATTGTACCCTTTTTGGAGGATAATACTTTCTATCACACGGGCTATTCCCGCAAAAAAAGGATCCGTTAAGTTTGGAACGATTAGTCCAATATTTTTGGTTTTCACCCTATTTTGATTGATTGCATAAATATTAGGACGGTAATCATACTGCTCTAGCGCCACTTCTATCTTAGACCTTGTTGATTCCCGCACACTCAGAGGGTCATTAAAATATTTTGATAATGTAGGTCGTGAAATACCACTAGCACTAGCAAATTCTTCCATATTTTTGATCGTCTTTGTTGTCATATTGTCGAGCCTCACTTAAGCTCCTAGTTTAAGCTAGTATCTTCAGTACACTACCCAATTTACTTAACTCGCGTAAATTTTCAATATTTAAATTTGTAATATAATTTGATAACGTTACAGATTACGTATCATGTAGTTTTGCGGCTTTTTCAAAGTCAATCGCTGCTCTATAAGTGAGCTTACTGTTGAATAAATCTCTCGCCACATCTGGTGAAATGGTAAAACAGTCGTGACCCATCTCTGCAATTTCTAACATCTGTTTTGCATTTCTCAGAGAGGCAATAACAGGAATACATTTATTTTTACGAGCGATCTTCTCAATAATTTGCATGTTGGCCATCGCATCCAAGCCTGCATCCATCATTCTGCCAACATAGGGAGCTACATAGTCGGCTTTCAAAGCGCATGCGGTAATCATTTGTTTTGGCTCATAGCAAGCAGTCATTAAAATTTTAGCACCAAACTCTTTTATTTTAGGAGCTAACGAAATGCCTTCAAAGGTTAAGGGGATTTTTATAACGCACTCAATATTTGAGGTCTGCCCCAAACCATACACATGTTCAGCAAAACTTAAGGCCCTTTTCGCATCACCATATATTTGAACATGAAATTCTTTTGCCCCAAGCTCGGCAGCTTTTGAAACCATTTCTTCCCAAGCAATTTCACCATAATTTAAACCTAACTTCTTAGTTAGTAATGGATTAGTAGTGATGCCATAAAATGCTCCCGTAGGCATTAAATCTTCCCAGTCCACTGAGTTGGCAGTATCTAGATAAAGTCTCAAAAATCTAACCCAAAAGTTTTATCATTAGTTTATAAACCATTATCAATTCACGTGACAACGAACAACACCCCAGCTAGTTATGTAAAGATGGCTCCGTGGCTCAACTGGATAGAGCAGCCCCCTCCTAAGGGGCAGGTTGCAGGTTCGAATCCTGCCGGAGTCGCCAAAAAATAAAAAGAAGGACATATTTACTTAATATTTAAAATTGGAATTCGAGATGAAAATAAAAACCCTTTTAATTCTTATTTTTACCAGTACTCTTTTGATCGCGTGTAAAGCTGAAATCTTGGAAATTGATATCAAAAGTAAAGATGTATTCTCTGCAGCCAATGGTGAAGAAGAAGCCGTAGAATTTGAAGCAAAGTTTAGTAATTTTGGAGAGTTGGATGAAGAGTCTCGAGCTCAAGTTGAAGCATTGGAGAATATTTTAGTCAAATTCATGGAGATAACCGATTTCGAGTTAGAAACGACAGATATGGGCTATGAAGTTACTTTAGAGGGAGAAATGCCCATAGCAAATCAAGACTTAAATACAGCATATTATATACACGTATCATCTTCTGAAATATTTGATGGTTTTACTTTTTTGGAACTAAGAACAGGCAGTGAATTTCAGAACCTTTCAAACCAAATGTCAGCAATTAACTTTATGTTATCGCCTGATGAATTTCATCCTACAAAAATTAAACTGAAGGGAAAAAACACTCAGGTTATAGTACCAGCAACTGAAATCGACGGTAAAGCTTATTTACTATACAGAGGGATTGTTGACGGAAGAATTTCAATGAAATTTGAAGGCGGTGTTTTTGACACAATCGGAGCTGGATTGTTTTTAAAGGAAAATTGACTGAGTATTTTGCAAAATTTAGTTAGTAACTTACGCAATGAAACAATTGAAGGTAACAAAAATAGGCGTAGAAATCTAGATAGCCCGAAACGATAAAAGTTCCTTTGAGATGATTGACCATTTATTAAATGGCGTGTTGCCAATTTTTTCAATTGGCGCGCTTGGTTTCTTTCTAGGAAAGAGACAAGTCTTTAGTTTTGAAGCCGCTATGGTTTTAAATAAATTTGTAATGTTAGTCGGTGTGCCATCGCTAATTTTTTTACTACTATCAAGAGCCCCCATTAGTGAATTCAATTTTCAAATGCTGAGCGGCTATTTTTTTACGGAAGTCGTACTGTATTTAACCGGATTTCTAATTGCAAAATTCTTTTTTCGTAGAGAAACCAAAGAAGCGGCTTTGATAGGCCTATGCATAGCTTTAACTAACCATGTTTTGTTTGTTTTACCAATTGCTGAAACCTTATTTGGGGAAGAATATGCGAGACCGATAATCTCCATTATCACTATGGATGGACTAATCCTCTTCGCGGGAACAATAATTTTACTAGATTTTCTTGAGACCCAAGACTTATCCGTTATCGATACCTTTAAGAAAATCATCCTTAACCCGCCGTTGATAGCAGTTCTTATAGGGTTAGTATTTGGGCTATCTAAGTCACAGATCCCAAATGGAATTGAAGTATTTTTAAATGCGGTTGCCGTTTCGGCTTCACCCGTTCTACTTTTTGCACTGGGTATAATTTTAAGCAGACCTTACAAGGGTACAAACCTAACATTACCTTTGACTATGACTTTTATAAAGTTAGTCATTCATCCAATATTTGCAGGCATTGTATTCACCATTGCTTTGGCTCTACCCGCAGAGTTCAAAAACCCAGCAATTATGACAGCAGCAGCACCATGTGGATTAATGTCTTTCATGCTTGCACTGAATTATAAAGTTACTGTTGATGTTATAGCCAGGGCTATACTAATAAGTTCTGTCGGCTCAACCATAACGATCAGCTTAGCTGCAGCACTTTAAATAGAAAAAACAGAATTTGTAGATTGAGTTTTAGTCAATCCAAAATATTTTTAAATCAACAACACCCACAAGTATTAATGGGCTTTGCTTTGGTTTTATTTTTGCGTCTTACTTGCTTCTTAGGGGTCTTACAAATATCTGAAGATTTTGATGAATAACTTGAAATTTTATCAGCCACATATTCTTCAAAATTTGAAAAACCTAGTTTAATTGCCTTTTTTCCTCATAGACTTTTCGGCCCTTTAGGTTAGCTATGAATTCTTCAATCTGACTGTTTTCAACAACATTTTCCATTCAAGCCTCCAAAATACTTGAGATGCTTTACCTAGAATTAAAAGAATTAATTGAATTTTTCTATCAGAAAAACTCAAATGCCTTTAAATATCTAAAATAGTACTGAAATAAATAATTGCATTTGGAGAGTGGATTGCCACAAAAAAATAAATATCGTCCGTTTGTACCAAATCCACAACAAATGAAACTAGCGCCAAGCATTTCGGGAAATTCTATAAACGGTTTAAATGACGAAAAAGTCACAAGACCTAAAGTTATCTACTGGGCAACAGAGCCAAATGAAATTCCCTACGGGGAAATGCAGAAATGGTTTTATACAGTCGACCCCGGTTTGCCAGATTTCGCTCAGGAACGTCAAAGACGTTCAGAAATTCAGAATATGTCGCTTCCACCTGTTTCAGAAAACGCATCAACACACAGAGCTGATATCTGGTTGGAAAAGTTAGACACATTTGTGAAGGATGGGATTTGTGAAAAAATAGGCGTAGCAGAAATGGACCAAGCCTGGGTTTTCGAAGGTTACTCCGCAACCCAAAGCCGGATTATTATAACTGGTGTTCAGCATAACTTTGAAAATATCAAGCTTGCACCAGAACCTGAGGCAGGAGCAGAGGTAATGCGCCAATACACAAGAGCTGCTAATTCTGCCATGACTGTAGCTGCCTGGTTACATAAAGAGGGTTGGGAAGCAAAACCTCTAACTGGACCTATGGCGAGCACCCTCACCATGATACCTGCCGCTATTGCTGCTGGTTTTGGCGAATTGGGAAAACATGGTTCAATCATCAACCCTGAGTTTGGATCTTCATTCAGATTATCTGCAGTACTTACTGATGCGCCACTTCCTCTCTCAAAGCCAAAATCACATGGTGTGGATGACTTTTGCTCTGCTTGCCGGATATGTGAAGATGCTTGTCCACCCTTTGCAATCTTACCGGAGAAAAAAACTGTGAGAGGGATCAAGAAATGGTATGTTGACTTTGATAAATGTCTGCCTTTTTTCAATCAACATCAGGGATGTGGTATCTGTATAGCAGTTTGCCCCTGGTCCCGACCAGGAGTGGGCTTAAACTTAGCAGAAAAACTTGAACGAAAAAGAAATCGAGTGAATTGATATGACCAAAATAGATAAAGTTGAATTACACGAATTCCAATTTGAGGCAGTTAATCTTGGGCTGAGCGCGAATACAAACTCAATCGGCGGTCTGTCCTACGAAAAAGGCGCTAAAACCCCGATTACAAAATATGCAGTTGAAATTTTCACAGAAGATGGTTGTAAAGGAAGTTACGTACTGAATTGGGGCGCGTCGCCGTCTGTTTTTGGACAAATGCAAATGCTAGCCCCAATGCTCATTGGCTGTGATGCAGAAGAGCGAACTGGAATTTTTGAAAACTTAAAACGTGAAGCTAGACAGTTTGACCACATGGGTCATGGACCTCTTGATATTGCTTTGTGGGATTGGCAAGGACAAGCGCTGAACTGCTCCGTTTCTACTCTTTTAGGAGGGTATAGAAAATCTCTTCCTGCATATGCAAGCACCTACCATGGCGACCGCAATGGAGGTTTAGACTCAAAAGAGGCGTTTGGCGAATTTGCACTTCATTGCAAAGAAATGGGCTACAAGGCATTTAAAATTCATGGCTGGCATGAAGGCAATGCAAAAGAGGAAGCAGAACTCGTTCTACACGTACGCAAAGTTGTTGGGGATGATATGGCTCTTATGCTTGATCCAGCTTGTGAATTGCGAACGTTTGCTGATGCTCTTTATGTGGGAAAAGCATGTGATGAAGCTGGGTATTTCTGGCTAGAGGACCCGTATCGAGACTCCGGAGTATCAGCATTTGGGCATCGCAAATTGAGAGAAATGCTAAAGACCCCAATTTTGCAAACTGAGCATATCCGTGGCGTGGAACCTAAAGCAGACTTTTTAATCGCGGGAGGCACAGATTTCCTAAGATCTGATCCAGAATATGATTTAGGCATAACCGGATGTATGAAAATACACCATTTGGCCGAAAGCTTGGGCGTAGATGTCGAGGTACATGCCTGTGGGCCAGCGCATCGTCATTTAATTGGAATGTCAAGAAACTCTAATTATTATGAAGTCGCATTAGTTGGTCCCGACTGTCCAAATGCCGTTGCTCCAGTTTACTTAGGCGATTATTCTGACCAAATCGACTGTATTGATAAAAACGGCATGGTCACAGTTCCAGATGGAATAGGCTTAGGCGTTACTTATGATTGGAAATTTATCAAAGAAAATCGTAAGGCTCATATTTCCTTTGAATAAAACAATATCAAACCATCTGGTAGGCTTCAAATTGGATTGGTAAGTATTGACTTGAAAAGTTTCATGTAGTTTTACCTTTAGAAGGATATAAATGAAAAACTTGAGTTTTTTTGGAATGGTAAACAATAGTGTTTTAGAGTTGAAAAAAATCCTTAATGGTATGGAAGATGACCTCGGTCTTAGTAAATTATCTGAAGTTGAGAGAAATGTTTTATATGCCATAAAAGATCTAGAAAAAGAATATGGCACAGCCAAAACTGGAAATTTACTCGGCCACGAGTTTACCTCAAAAATGAGTAGAATTTCAGTTTTCAGAAGTTTAAAGACCCTCGAGAAATTACAAAAAATAAAACGAAAATCTTCCAAGCGTGGAGAATATATAGTAACATAAAGAAACTCATTTAAAATTTATTTTGTGAACCAATTTAGTCCTACTTAGGTTGTAGAAAGTTACTTTTTTGAATGAAATTTGAAACAAATATCCAAGGAATGAAAGACACGCTTGCGCACTACAGGCGTGAGTGGACGAAAAAAAATCTAGAAGTTGAGATTAAAATAGCCGAAGGAGGCCGTATTACTTTTTCGACAGAGGAGCGCAAAATAAAAGAATATTCTATTAGTTCCATTAATCGGCGGCGTTTTTTGATGTACATAATAAGGGCAACTTATGAAGATACATCTCTAACGGTAACACAGCTTGTAAAGTTACTTGGGTGCTCTCGGCAAGCTATAGAAACAATGATAATTGATTGTGCAGATGCAAAGTGGATTAAAGTTGAGAAAAGTGAGCGAAACTTAAGATCCCTAACGGCAAATAAAATCCTTATAGACTCTTACGAAAAATATACATATTGGCTATGGTCAGTATATGACAGTCTGGAGCTTCGAAACCTCAGCATTCATATTTCGCAACTACAAAAGGATTTGGCCAAAAGTGTCTAGTTACTTTATGTTGTAATTTATCGCTAACCTGGCAAAGAATTTTCTATTATAAGAAGTTTGGTGATTTGATGGGAAAGTGGTTTATCGAAGCCTTTTTGGTCTTTATCAGTTATACTGCAGCCTATACGTTTACTCTTGGATTTATATATCCAATGCAAAAGATCCTTCTTCCTGAAAATTCTCTGATGGCCTCTTTATTATTCCTTCCACACGGCGTAAGAGCGATGGCATTTTTTCTTTTTGGATTGAAAGCAAGTTTATATCTTTTACCAGCTCATTATGCAATGTGGTACCTCACCGTCCACGGGGCCGATATTGGCTTGGATATTTTTTCACCGCTGGTAAGCATTCTAGGATGTCTCATCGGATATATATTGTTTTTATTTGTTAGAAAATTCTTGCCCACCAATATTTACGATAAAGGGTACGTATTAGTCTTGTTGATCGTTATATTCAGCGCATTTTTTAATAGTGTTGGATTATCCCGGCTACACTTTTCGCTTTATGATTTTGAACACTTACTATCGTATTTCTGGGGTGATGTTTTTGGTGGATGCATTTTCTTAATTCTAGCAATGTATACTTGGCGTATTTTGAAAAACACAAAATTCGATTGAATGCACACATGGCGAAGTTATTATTGGTCTAAAATTATTAATTGAAGTTCGAAAATACATAGAGGAAAAACTGTGTCAGAACAAAACCGATCGTTGTATCTGAGATAGGCAGACTCAATTCTGCACTCTAATGATTTCTCTAAAGCAATCTCTGAATTCTTTGCGCCAGAAGCGACTATTAATGTTGTTCACCCTTTCAACTCATTGATGGGAGCTTACGCCTATATTTCCAGTCTTGTTATCCCTCTTCAGCGTTCATTTAAAGAGCTTTACAGACGTGATGATATTTTCATGGCTGGAAGGTATGAGGGACAAGACTGGGTTAGCTCAGCAGGCTATCACGTTGGGCACTTTGAACAAGACTGGATTGGATTGAAAGCAACGAATACTTTATGCTATCTGCGTTACGGCGAATTCCACCGCATTGAAAA
>NZGN01000103.1:0-16721 GCA_002691045.1 Marinovum sp. | reverse complement strand
CGCCAATCGCTACAATTAAAGAAAGTCCTAAACCAAACCCCGCTAGAAAAGTATTCATTGCGATATCTGAGACATTACCTCATCGTTGATTTCAAAATTTGTTGTTACACGCTGAACGTCATCATCATCTTCAAGTGCATCAATTAATTTCATAAGTTTTTGCATACCGTCTATGTCTAGTTCTGTTGTGGTGTTAGGTTTCCAGACCAATTTCGTGGATTGGCTCTCGCCTAATTCACTTTCCAAAGCCGCTGCTACATCACTTAAATCTGTATCAATACACCAAATGATATGCCCATCTGCTGAGCTCTCAACATCCTCAGCCCCAGCCTCGATAGCTGCCATCATGACAGTATCATCGTCTCCAACCTCCAATAAAAATATTATTTCACCCTTTCTTTCAAACATAAAACCAACAGATCCAGTCTCACCCAGATTTCCTCCATTTTTGGAAAAAATAGATCGAACATTCGACGCTGTACGATTTTTATTGTCCGTCATGGCCTCGACTATGACTGCTATTCCATTAGGGCCATAACCCTCATATCTTATTTCTTCGTAATCATCCCCATCCCCAGCCGTTGATTTTTTTATAGCTCTTTCAATTACATCTTTAGGAACTGAATTTTGTTTCGCTTCTTTGACAGCTAGCCTCAAACGAGGGTTTTTTTCCGGGTCGGGGTCACCTATTTTAGCAGCTACGGTAATCTCTTTTGACAATTTTGAAAAAAGCTTGGAGCGTGCAGCGTCTTGCCTGCCTTTTCTATGCTGAATATTTGCCCATTTTGAATGACCTGCCATGGTACCTCTCAAACAAATTCTCGTCTTTTTAGTATCTCATTCGCTTATGAGCAAGACCGATAACCTTATAATGATCAATGTTTACTTTTTTAACCTAGTTTTGCTGTGGTCTGGGTTTGACTAAGGCCATCCCTAAGATCATGCATGCTAAGGACATCCAAATAAACTTCGAATGTACTTCATCCAATATCAACATGGACCATAATACTCCTGCTAACGTGACAACATAGCTGACTTGTGCCGAGAATACTGAACCCACTTTGGTAACCAACCAAACGTAAGTTGCGTACACTACGCCATGTATTACGGAAGAAAAAAGTATTGCATAGTGGGCTGAACTCCATTGGACAAAAGGATTTACAAATTGGTTGGACAAAAGAGCTAGTGGAAATGTGACAAAACACCCTATGATTGAAGCACCCAAAAGCACCTCAATAGGAGAGCTATTGCCCGTTCCGAATTTAGCAACAAAATTACCCTCAAGACCATAAAACATGGGCGCTATCAGTGCTATTGGAATAACCCAAGCAACATTGGGGTCTGGTAATGCTGCTTTAGGAGCAATCAGTAGATAAACCCCCAGAAAACCAAAAATAATCCCTAGTAGACGCAAAAATCCAAACTTATCTATTCCAAACAACAAAGCAATGGGAAAGGCAAACATCGGCACAGTAGCAATCAAAATTGAAAGAATGCCTCCTGGTAAATAAGAGGCCGCAATTAGGGAAGCTGAATTAGGAAATATTGTTCCAATGAAAGCGATCACGCAGAATACTCTTAGAGAATTCCTTGCAAGCGAGAGTTTCTTATTTAAGAAAGTTTGCCTTAAACCAAACACCACCACGATAATAAAAAACTGCCAGAAGATTATTCCTAAATGACCAAAACCAGTTTTTACAGAGATTACAGTTAAGGGTATGGTTATCCCCCAACCACAGCCAAGAATAATTAATACAAGATAAGGCCAGATTAAAGCCATACCGACTAAGTTGAACTAAGGCAGCCGCCCAAACGCAGCATTTCTATGGAGTTAGCCAATCCTGACTTGTCGTCTGTTTCTATGATTGCGCCACAGATTGTTCCTTCACCATCAGCTGGCGTAAAACGCTCCTTTGGCATTCCTGTTATAAAACGTCGTAAAGGCTCTGACTTATCCATGCCTATAATGCTGTTAAAACTTCCGCACATTCCAGCATCTGATTGATAAGCCGTTCCTTTTGGTAATATCATTGCATCAGATGTTGGGACATGAGTATGCGTGCCAATAACAGCAGAAACGCGACCATCGCAAAAATGACCCAATGCCATTTTTTCCGAAGTCGCCTCACAATGGATATCTAAAAGAGATGCTTGCACTCCACCACCCAATATATTTTTTCTTAATATTCCATCAATTTCAGAAAATGGATCATCAAAGGGTCGCTTCATGAAAACCTGGCCCAGAACTTGTGAGACTAATATCTTTCGTCCCCTAGTGTCTGAATAAACTCTAGATCCGCGTCCTGGAGCCGTTTTTGAAAAATTTAATGGCCTTAATATGCGACTTTCTTCCTCTATGAACGAAAGCATTTCCTTTTGGTCAAAAGCATGATCGCCTAGCGTAATACAATCAGCTCCAACGTCTAATAAATCTTTTGCATGTTTAACGTTCAAGCCCATACCGCTAGTTGCATTTTCAGCATTAATAACTGTGAAATCAATATCATTTTTCTTAATTAGCGAAGGGAGATGATTTAGAACTGCCGAGCGGCCTGAGCGGCCTACGACGTCTCCAAGGAACAAGATTTTCATCAGCTTCAACTACATTAGAAAAAAAATATTTCAAGAGTTTATTTAGTAATTTTTATTTCTATTATTTCTTTCTCAGTTACGATAAGATCCATCCTTTGATCCGTTGGTTCCAAAGGTAACGTATCAAATTCTTGCTGTGAGTAAGCAAAACCAATAGCCATCGTTGCTTGTTTTGATCGCAAGTACTCTAGAGTCCGATCGTAAAAACCCCCGCCATATCCTAAACGCCCTCCATTTCGATCAAAGCCTACCATAGGAATTATTAAAACTTCTGGTTCAAAATAATATGAATTCACAGGCACTTGAACATTGAAAGGGCCTTTTTCCAGAGCGCAACCTGGTTCCCATTTAGAAAATTTAAGTGGTGATGTGTTTTTCTGAATAACTGGAACACCCACTAAACTATGGGCTGAAGCTTCTTCCATAGAGGAAAGAGGATTGATTTCTGTCTTTATGGGAAGATAACCAGCAATTGGAACTCCTCGGTAACCAGCCAGTACAGAAGAAAGCAAAGCGGCTGAATTTCCAATGTCGGATGTGAAGGCCGCATGCCTTTTGCTAAAAGCAAGTTTTCGAATTTTTTTCTTTAACTCTTGTTTCATATAACAAGCCATTCGTTAGAAATTTTAAAGGACAGTCATGAATTTAATTCATCAAGGGCACTTTTATGTAATCGCTCATTGGAGGCAGCAACAATTCTGCCACCATTAAAAGGTGGTTTTCCATCCCAAGTTGTAACGACGCCACCGGCTGCCTCTATAACGCATGCTGGAGCAGAAATATCATAAGAGCTCAAACCCGCCTCTATGACAAGATCGGCCGTACCCATTGCAACGAGAGCATATCCATAACAATCAAGTCCATAACGCGTAAGTTTAGCCTTTTGAGACAGTTTTTGAAAAGCATTTCTCTCATTTTCAGTTCCGACTTCGGGAAAAGTTGATAGCAAAATTGCATTCTCAATTTCTTCGACATTACTAGTCTTCAAAATTTGTTTCTCATTTTGCTTTGCATATTCTGCCATACCGAGCCCCCCCCAAAATCTTTCTCCAATAAAAGGCTGATCTATAATCCCAAAAATTGAGCCCTTTCCAATCTTTTCAACGGAAATGAGTACGCCCCATGTTGGCGCCCCTGCCATGAATGCTCGCGTACCATCAATTGGGTCTAGAACCCATCTATACAAGCTATCACCTTCTAACTCGCCAAACTCTTCACCAAACACCCCATCGTTAGGGCGTCGTTGTTTTAATTCGGTTATCATGGCTCGTTCGGCGCTCTTGTCTGCATCAGTCACGGGGTCAAAACCATTAAAACTTTTATTTTCAGCTACAAGAGACCTGGATCGAAATAGAGGTAAGATAGCCTCTCTCGCTGCGTCAGCCATAGCATTGGCCGTGTTAATTATATTTTTACCTTCAATGGTTTCAAAATTAAGAGCATTAGACATGGAGCACCTGTACTTTAGACGCTAACTAACAAGTTATTAAGGGTATAACAAATGCCTATTTCACTATCTTTACAAAGTTTTAAACTTTAACCAATGTTGCAAAGAGTACCTTTTTAAAAAAAATAAAAATTTGGTTTAATTAATTTATAATGCAAATTTTAAGGATAAAATATTGAAAGCATTTCAAGTTACAGATTTTGACAGCAATCCAACCATAGAAGATATCCCAAAGCCAACTCCCACTCCCAACCAAATAAGAATTAAAATTATGGCATGTGGGTTGAACTTTGCAGACTTGCTTATGCAAAACGGTAGTTACCAAGACACACCAGAACTTCCTTTTGTTCTTGGAATGGAAGTATCTGGTATTGTAGACGAAGTGGGGTCTAAAGTTAAAAATTTTTCAATAGGTGAAAGAGTTGCAGTTTTCGGAGGCCATGGAGGATTAGCAGAGTATGGATGCTTTGATGCGTTAAAATGCTTTCAAATTCCTCATGATATGGATTTCAATGATGCTGCCGCTTTCCAGATAGCCTATGGTACAAGTCACTTGGCACTAGAATACAAAGCTAAAGTTAAACCAGGGGAAACTATACTCGTTTTAGGAGCTTCGGGAGGCGTTGGTTTAACGGCCGTACAGCTAGGAAAGTTGATGGGCGCTCAAGTTATAGGCGTTGCACGCGGCAACAACAAAATGGAAATAGTTGAAAAAATGGGAGCAGACCATGTGTTTGACTCTAATGATCCTAATTTAGCCAACAAATTAAAGGGTCTAGGTGGAGTAGACGTTGTTTATGATCCCGTGGGCGGAGATCAGTTTAAATCAGCCTTTAGATCTTGCAACCCAGAAGCACGAATACTTTTAATTGGTTTTGCAAGTGGTAAGCTACCAGAGATTAAGGCAAATCATTTACTTGTAAAAAATATTACTATTCACGGCTTCTATTGGGGTGGTTTTTTAGGATTTAATCCTGAGGTGATCATCGAAAGTCTAAAGCAACTATTTGAGTGGTATAGTTCTAACAAATTAAAGCCTCACATCAGCCATGTATTCGAGTTACGAAATGCAGAGGATGCTCTCAATATACTCAGGCAAAGGCAGGCAACTGGGAAAGTTGTTGTAAAAATCCACTAAAATTTAAATTTTTGAAAAATTTTAATTAGTTTTTGCAATAATGGGTTGAAAATTCTGATGAGTTTACCAATATTATACATAATAGAAGTTATCCCTGTTTCTGGAGGTATTAATGGCAGAATTTGAAACAACGCGTTCGATTTCAGGCGCTCGAGCTAGTCAAATCGACGAGGGCCTCAGGGCTCATATGAATAAAGTCTATGGGACTATGTCCGTAGGTATGATTATTACAGCGTTAGCTGCTTGGGCTATTTCGGGCTTAGCAACAACAACTGACCCAGCTCTTGCTGTAGGACAAATGCAAAATGGCACAATGCTAACTGGCTTGGGCGCAACAATCTATACCTCGCCTTTACGTTGGGTGATTATGTTTGCGCCTCTTCTAATGATTTTCGGCTTTGGTGCCGTCATGCGAAGATCAACAGCACAAGCGGCACAGCTTTTTTTCTACGTTTTTGCGACGCTTATTGGTGTTTCACTGAGCTCAATCTTTATATTTTATACCACAATTTCAATCACCCAAACATTCTTGGTAACAGCAATCGCTTTTGCCGGCTTATCACTTTGGGGTTACACTACAAAAAAAGATATTTCCGGATGGGGTTCATTCCTTATCATGGGTGTTATCGGACTAATTGTGGCAATGATTATAAATATTTTTATTGGCTCAGGCGTGATGATGATGATCATTTCAATGCTTGGAGTTCTCATATTTGCGGGCCTGACAGCATACGATACACAAAATATTAAGAACATGTACGTTGCTCATGCGCACCACGGTGATACTGAATGGTTGGACAAGTCAGCTATACACGGAGCATTAAGTCTGTATTTGGACTTTTTAAACATGTTTCAGTTTTTACTCATGTTTATGGGTAACTCTGAATAAATAAAAAACGCCATCAAATAAGTTGATGGCGCTACATATTACTTGAAGGGCCGCTTTTCAGCGGCCTTTTTACAATTAAAGCTACTTAATTTTTCCCTCTTTGTACTCAACATGTTTACGAGCAACCGGGTCATACTTTCGAACAACCATCTTATCAGTCATCGTGCGGGCATTTTTTTTAGTCACGTAAAAGTGGCCAGTTCCAGCGGTTGAGTTTAACCGGATTTTGATGGTTGTAGGTTTAGCCATAATTTAACTCCTGTATTGGGCCAAATAACTGACCGAATATCTTATATGAGATCTGCCTTTTAACTGAGCCACGTCCCGAGTCAACACTTAGACAATGAAAATATCTACTTTGTTAAACAAAAATTTTAAGTGCGGATGGCCTGTAAGCCGGATTCTGTCCCAAGGTCTTAAAACCTTATGGATGATCATTCATCTAAAGTTTGTATTACTACAAACCCTATAGCTGCCTACCCGAACCTTACTTCAAAGCAAAGTAGAAAGCATTAAATGCCTTCTTGCAGGTTCCTATTCGGCATTGCTCCCGGTGGGGCTTGCCATGCAGGCCTTGTTACCAAAACCTCGGTGGGCTCTTACCCCACCCTTTCACCCTTACCCGAATTAAGCGGGCGGTTTACTTTCTGTTGCGCTTTCCGTCGGGTTACCCCGCCCGGGCGTTACCCGGCACCGTTGCTTTAAGGAGTCCGGACTTTCCTCGAGTATACTCGCGACCATCCAGCCACCCGCACGGTTTGCCTTTATTGCGGATTTGATAACTCGTCAACATCAAATATGTCTGCAAAATTTTTCATTAAGGCACAATCATATCCATCAAATACTCCCCCAAAGTTTGCCCGACAACGGCTTCTAAAAGCCTGCAAAATTTGCTCAAAAGTAGCTTCTGGCTCAAAACCAGCACGCTGAGCATCTAACAAAAATGATTGTTTATCACAATCTATTGGCAACCTTACTTTTGGAAAAATTGCCAATCCATTTTCCGAAAGCAATCGCCAATCAAACCATTTCCCAGGATCAGTTTTGCGAGACGGTGCTATATCGGAATGTCCCAACACATTTTGCGGACTAATTTTGTGTATAGCTAAAAGGTCTCGTAAAAGAAGCATTAGACTTTTCATCTGAGCTATTGGGTAAGCCTCATTGCCCGAATTGACTAGCTCTATTCCAAGTGATCTTGAATTGATATCTCGCAACCCACGCCAGAAAGATTTTCCTGCATGCCAAGCCCGTTTGTTATCATCTACAAGTTGGTAACAAGTGCCACCTGAATCTATTAAATAATGGCAGGATACTTCATAGTCGCGACTGCACAGTCTATCTAGAGAAGATTGCTTATCCATAGCTGTATAGTGCAAAATGATAAATTGTATTTTCGTATCCTCTCTGCGTGAACCAAAATTTGGAGACGGATACTTTAAGATTTCCATGAATGAATATTAATTATTATCTTTTAAAATACTTCTGAAAGGTTTGGGGTCCCAATAACAGGCAAACCCGTCACCGTCCGGATCAATACCTCTAGGGTCGACTTTTGGACCACCCCAAACAAGAAATGCTTCTTGAGCCGCACTTTGCGAAGAATATTTTGCACAATTCCAATCAAAACGCGTTTTACTAGCAAATGGCCTTGCGTACAGCTGAGTTCCAACCGGGTTAGTTGTTTTGATAGCAAATTCCACAATACTAGGAATGTTAGAACCAGGTCGACGAGGCAGTGATGTAGGCTCAATAAGAACATATTTGGCGCGATTACTTTCTATGCGTTCAGCATCACTCTCGATAGACTGGCGCTCAGAAACAGCTTCAAAATCATTCTCATCAGATAGCCTTGTTGTATCTAATTCTCCTACGCTTTGTTTTGCCTGAGTATCATTTAATGGCTCTTCCTCTAGCACATCACCCAAAATTTCTGCTAATACAGGATCCGTATTTTTTAAACTTTCTGGAGTGGGTTCTTGGTTTTGCTTCTTTAACGGTGAAGACGGTGAGAAATTCTGGACGCTCTCTCTCAAATTCTGCGCACCTTGCGTAATTCTTTGAGTATCAATATTTCGAACATTTTCTCTCAAGTTCTGGGCGCTTTGTGCAATTTGTTGGGTATCAATATTGGGTTCACAACCAATGAAAGCCATTAAAATTAATGAAATGAAACTCAATTTTTGCATTCTTAACATATAACTACCACCATTTGGATGGCTTAGCGGAGAAATCTGCAGATTGCTCCAATGAATAAGCAATGTTCAGCATATCAGCTTCCTCCCATGGCCTGCCTATGACTTGCAACCCAAGTGGCAAACCTGACTTGTCAAATCCAGTGGGCACTGAGACGCCAGGTAAACCCGCTAAATTTACAGTGACGGTAAATACATCATTTAGGTACATTTGCACGGGGTCCGCATCAGACATTTCACCCAAACCAAATGCAGCTGAAGGTGTAGTTGGTGTCAAAATAGCATCTATTCCAGTAGAAAAAACCTTATCAAAGTCCTCTTTAATTAATGCTCTAACTCGACGAGCTCTATTGTAGTAAGCATCGTAAAAACCAGCAGATAAAACGTAAGTGCCAATCATTACACGTCGCTTTACTTCCGATCCAAAACCTTCTGCGCGCGTACGCTCATACATTTCATTTATGCCGTCTCCCGATGATAAGGCTGCCCTTCTTCCATATCTGACTCCGTCATACCTGGCTAAATTTGAAGAAGCCTCTGCTGGCGCAATAACATAATAGGCCGGTAAAGCGTATTTCGTGTGCGGCAAAGAAACATCTTCAATTTTAGCACCAGCGTGCCGCAGCATTTCGGTTCCGTCTGACCATAATTTTTCTATTTCACTGGGCATGCCCTCTAATCGATACTCTTTGGGAATGCCAATTCTTTTACCTTTAATATTACCTGTTAACATTGCTTCGAAGTTTGGAACAGGAAGACTGACAGAAGTACTATCTTTGGGATCATGTCCCGCCATAGCCTCCAACATAATTGCACCGTCACGAACAGTTTTTGTCATTGGGCCTGCTTGATCAAGCGAACTGGCAAAAGCAATTACTCCCCACCGCGAACAACGCCCATATGTTGGTTTGATCCCAACAATACCAGTGAATGCGGCCGGCTGTCTAATTGATCCACCAGTATCAGTGCCAGTAGCAGCCAAGCATAAATCAGCAGCAACGGCCGCTGCTGAACCACCCGATGACCCGCCTGGGGGTAAATTACGTTCATCAATTTTCCAGGGGTTAATTACGTCCCCATAAACTGACGTTTCGTTTGAGCTCCCCATGGCAAACTCGTCCATATTAAGTTTACCTAACATTACAGTGCCATTATCAAGAAGATTCTGGCTAACTGTGCTCTCATATTCTGGTTTGAAGCCCTCTAAAATCCTACTGGCTGCTTGGCTCTCAACACCTTTCGTACAAAAAAGATCTTTTATACCTAGCGGTATGCCACACATATCGGGTGCATTTCCTTGAGACAGCCGCTCATCAGCATTCTCTGCCTGAGCTAAAGCAATTTCAGGGGTCTTGTGCACAAAAGCCCCCAAAGGATCCGCCGCATCTATTTCTGCAAGACAGCTATTGGTTAACTCAACTGAAGATATCTCCTTCGATCGCAGACGATCTCGTGCCTCAGAAATCGTAAGTTTGTTTAACCCTCCCATTATTCTACAACCTTTGGAACAGCATAAAATCCTTCTCTGGACAAAGGCGCGTTTTTTAAAACGGAAGCCTGTCTATCTCCATCCGTAATATTGTCACTGCGCCTAATTAGCTTTTGTGGTGTCACAGATGTCATTGGCTCCACACCACTAACGTCAACTTCATTCAATTGCTCAATGAAACCCAAGATGTCATTAAACTCTTTCGCCAGAGCTGTTAAATCCTGATTTTCAACCTCAATGCGGGCAAGTTTCGCAACCTTGGCTGCAGTATTTGCATCAATTGACATATCAACACTCCATTTCCTAAACCCGTTTAACGCCCTATCAAGTGACCCGCAAGCATATGTCTCCTTAAAACTTCAATCATCCAGGCTAACATTAAAGCATTTAATATATGCCAAACAAAATGAGTTCCCGTCGAAACCACTTGGCACATTGGCTCATCAATAGTCCTAACAAAAATAGATACACAGAGAATAGTCGCACCAACAAATAATCCATGAGATAAATTTTGTTCAGATTTACGCAACAGCGCCGCGTAAATAAATATCAAAATAGCAATGGGAATATATTGTACAGAAGAACCAAAGAGTTGGAAATTTGATAACATACTTACCAGCAGAAACTGATAAGGAAAAAATAATATTACGCCAATAATACTAGCCAATTTTGACCAAACCAAGAACCTATGATTTGCNACAAAGATATACGCNAATATGAAAATAAGAATTGATGTNACNTCCAATATGGCAGCCCAGGTTTGCGCAAAANTATGAAACAGAAAAGATCCACAACCAATTGAGAACAATAGAANGGCTAACACCTTGCCCTCAACTAAATTTTTACATCTANACCACATAATNATAGCGGCTAAAACGAAAGCAACATTGGTAACCGCGTTTATTGGTTCGGCCCATATACTGCTGTCCAGCCGTTCACAGTAAATATCAATTGGTTTGGTGAAATCCATCTGCATTCTAAAAAAACTAATGTTGAAAAATGAGCAAGTTTATACCCATTCTACAAATTCAGCTAAATCCGCTCTTTGAGTCCTAAAGCTGTTTGCCGGGTGATCTGTATCAGCAAAACCAAATGAAATTGCACATAAAACATCCCGATCTTCTCCAATGTTCAAAACTTCTCGAACAATAGGTGCGCGACCAGCAATCGCTGCTTGTGGTATTGAAGACACCCCAAGTGCAGCAGCTGCCAAAGTAAAGGCGGTGATGAAAGCTCCACAGTCTAAAACTCCATAAGCTCCTAGGTCTTTTGGTGTTGTTATTATAGCAACGTGGGGAGCCCCAAAAAATTCATAGTTTTTTGCCATTTGTTGGCTAGCACGTTTTCTATCACCCTTTTCAACGCCAACGGCATTATACAACTGCCACCCACAAATAGATCGACGAGTTTTGTAAACACCGGCGTAACGCTTGGGAAAATCGATGTCAGGTGTTTCAAAAGCCTGATCGGATGACAGACTCAACTTTTCAGAAAGTAACCTTCTAGTCTCTGGCCGGAGCAAAGTTACTTCCCATGGTTGCGAGTTACACCAAGATGGGACTTTTTGAGCGACCTGAACTATTTGCTCGATAAATTTTTGTTCAACTTCTTTCTTTAAAAATCCACGGCAGGAAAAGCGATTGTCCATTAGTTCGTTAAGGTTTTTGAGCTTTGGTGACATAATGATTTTCTTTCAGGTCCAAATAGAAACAATATTTTTTTTATCAACGATTGCTTCAGGTTGTAGTGTCTTTGGCTTATTGTTATCAAACCGCGGTGCTGGAGAAGCCATTAAATATCCGTTTTCCCTAGCCCAAATTTTTCTCGATTTCATGTGAGGATCACTTTCAGCTTCTTCTGGATCTAAAATCGGTGCAACACACGCGTCTAAATCAGAAAAACGATTAATCCAATAAGCCTGAGGCTTTTTTTTGAATATCTTACATAAATAATCAGTTTGCGCTCCCCATTGATCTTTTTCATGCTGTGATTGGAATAAAGGATCCTTATTAACCCCTAAGGTTTCCAGAAATATGGAATAAAATTTAGGCTCCAAACATTGAACAGAAATATATTTTCCATCAGAACAAATGTAACAGCGCGACCAGTGAGGCCCATCTAACAAACTTTGTCCTCTTTTCATTTCAACTGAACCAGTTTCCTGCATAGACATCCAAAGGTTCATCATATGAGCTGAACCGTCAACGATAGCTGTATCAACTACACTGCCTTCACCTGTTTCTTTTACGCGCAAGAGCCCAGATAAAATTCCAATTACCAAATAAAGAGCGCCTCCTCCGATATCACCTAATAATGTCGGCGGGGTTTGCGGTATATTACCTGCTTGTGAAGCGTAATGAAGAGCACCACTTAAACCAATATAGTTAAGATCATGACCAGCCTGCTTAGAACGAGGACCACTTTGACCCCAACCAGTCATCCGCCCATAGATCAATTTTTTATTAATTTTTTTTAGATCATCAGGAGCAAGTTTTAAACGTTCCATTACTCCAGGACGGAACCCCTCAATGATAGCAGCACTATTTTTTATCAGTTCCAAAGCAATAGAATAATCATTATCATCTTTCAGATTTAGGAATACTGATTTTTTTCCAGCATTTAATAAACTATTTTTGGGCGTTTTTTCTTTTTGACTGTCATTTTTTATTACAAGAACATCTGCACCAAGCTCTGCTAGCATGCGTCCCGCAAAAGGGGCTGGTCCTAAACCTTCAAACTCAATGATTTTAACGCCCAAAAGCATTGCAGTCTTACCACCCAAAAAACTATTAACTAAGTTATAAGGCTAATATTAGCCAATATTTGCAAAGATACTAAAGCTTAATACGCCTACAATTATCAATGAGTTACCTTTGCTCTAGTTTCCACCAAGCAGTTGAGGCACAATCGTCACGATAGAAGGCGCGAAGTAGAGCATGGTTAGTCCAATAATTTGAATTAACACAAATGGAATAACACCTTTATAAATGTGCCCAGTCGTAACAGATTTTGGCGCAACACCCCTTAAATAAAACAATGCAAATCCAAAAGGTGGGGTTAAGAAAGATGTTTGAAGATTAATAGCAACCATGATGGTAACCCAAAGAGGGTCAAAAGTTCCGCCATATATTACTGGCCCAACAATTGGTATCACGATGTAAATAATCTCAAGAAAGTCTAATACAAACCCTAAAATAAATAAAACGAGCATCACGATTAAGAATACCGTCACTTCGCTATCGAAAGAGCGAAGGAATTGCTGGATGTAATGTTCACCACCAAACGAAATCACAACTAAGTTTAGTAACTGCGAACCAATTAAGATCGCAAATACCATCGTTGTTACCTTACTGGTCTCTTGAACGACTGACGTCATGACACCGGCGGCATACAAAACCCAACAAGCATAGATTAGACCAATAATTGCGGTTAAATACGCGCCATAGGCAATGAAAAACGCCACCCAGCTTTCAAGGGGCACTTGTTCCGTGTTGATCCGCAAATCAAAATTAATCCCAACAAGCAACATAATAATCAAAGCGAATGTGGCATTAATTATAAATTTTCCCGACCGGTCCGTTTCTTTTAACTTTCGATATGCTGCCAGCATGATTGCTCCGGCAGCGCCAAGAGCAGCCGCGGGTGTGGGGTTAGTAATTCCACCAAGGATAGACCCTAAAACTGCAACGATAAGTACGAGAGGAGGAAAGACCACTCTCAAAAGTTCATTGTCTGCAAGCCGTGAAACCGCAGTCTTGGAAGAGTAGAGAATTAAAATTACAGGTACGGCTAAAAATACCCACGTCAATGAAGCTGAAGCATCAGGTTTAATCAGCAGAATGTCAGCTACTAATAAAAGTGCTGTTCCCAGACCCCCAACGAGCAAAATTCTCTGGTCCAAGTTAGGGGCAACACCTTTCGCGAATGATAGAACAATTCCCGATAGCACGAAAAGCACCAGTATGCCTGTACCTATAGGAGGAGCAGATGCAATTTTCTCAGCGACTAACGCAGCTATCTCCTCATCAGAACGTTTCTCACTTTCTGCAACACCACCTGACGCATTAATAGCTTCTTGCTGGGCCACCGCTTTATCCCAAGCTTCCTGTCCATGAAGCTCGATCATGGATTGCTGACATTCTTCGGAAACGTTTGTCCTTAAACTCGCCTCCTGACCAATATCTGAGTAGGATTCAACATAAATAGATTGACTACCTGCTAAGCCCCCCATGTTTAACAAAATCGATGCGCCGATAATTCCTACAGGCACATAAACAAACCAAGTCAGAGATTGTTGGGCTGTGCCGGTTTTGGTATCCATGAGCTCACCTGTAACGGCAGGAGCTTTTGAAGGATTTAATAACGCATACCCAAACGCATATATTGCATACAAAAGAGCAAGCATGATGCCTGGAAGGAGCGCTGCTTGAAATAAAGAACCTACTGAAACCACAGCTGGTTTTCCGAGATAGGTTAGAGCATCTGTGCAGCCCATACTCTGTGCCCTCGCTTCCTGAGCGGCAGAATACAAATCACCAGTGAGTGTCCCCAACAAAACGATCACAATGGAAGGCGGTATAATTTGACCCAGCGTCCCAGAAGCGGCTATTACGCCGGTGGAAAGCTCAGGCGAATATCCACTTCGAAGCATTGTTGGCAAGGACAACAAACCCATGGTAACAACCGTAGCTCCAACGATACCCGTTGAAGCTGCTAGGAAAGCCCCCACAACCACAACAGAAACAGCCAGGCCACCAGGCAAAGGTCCAAAAACTCTCGCCATTGTGGTGAGTAAGTCATTTGCTATCTTGGATCTTTCTAACGTGATACCCATCAAAACGAACATCAAAACTGCAAGAAGAACTTCGATTGATTGTCCTGCTAAAACACGTTCATTGATCCGATTAACAATGAATGAAATATTTCGTTCTAAAGCCGTTTCCCAACCGCCTTTAAACAGCGGTTCAATAATTCGTGGCAAGTCTGGATATCGAAAAATAGATATTTGATCGGCTTTCACTCCCGAAGCCAACAACTCCCCATACATTTGGGACGTCGTGTCGATGGCTTGATGAACTAATATACCGGCACTATCTAAAACAGCTATAATACCAAAAGAAACAACGCCGGCACCGCCAATGGCAAACGCAACTGGAAATCCGGAAAGAATGCCCCCAAAAAGGCAAACGAATACGATTATTAAACCAATTTCTACGCCATCAAGACCAAACAACATAATTAAATTTCCTAATTATTAGTTTTTGCAACTTCAGTTAAATCTGGAAGCACATCGAGATCTTTATATTTATTCTCACTCGTTTGCCCTTCTCGAAGTTCCTGAAAAGATCGCATGAAAAAGGCCACCGCATGAATAAAAATCATTCCTGCAAATGCAACCAGCAATATTTTGAAAATAAAATACCCTGTGAAGCCGTTGGGTGAAAACCCAATCGTTTCAACGTTCCATTTCAAAACTCTTGATTTAGCTAAAAGTCTGTCTAACGCATCTGACGCAGATGGTTTTGGCACAATTAAATGTCGCCATAAAAAGTACCAACCATACATCCAAATAATCACTGCCATTGGAAGCATAAACATGACTGAACCAAACATATCAACGATTTTTTTTGTTCGAAACTTAGCGCCGGCATAGAACAAATCCACACGGACATGCCCCCCTTGAACAAAGGTATAAGTTGCGCACAGGCTGACAACTAGCGCGTTATATAGCTTCAGCTCTTCTGCGTACCAACTGATGTCGTAACTCAAAGGAACGCCAAAACCAAGCACGATATCGGGCCTTGTAAAAATCCTCTGCATTACCACAATTAATACTTGCTGTAATACCATTAACAGCCCAGCCCAAGCGAAAAAACGCCCTACTGTGTTTGCAAAACCCTCAAGAACTCTGATTTGTCCCCACATGAAGGAGGGTCTCAAGACACCGATAAAGAATAAACCTAATGTGATTAGTAGAACGGCGAAAAAAAACTCAACAGACCCACCGTAATAAACAAACCTCATAATTGACTTTTTTTCGCTCCAATCCAACCAGAGGCTTGGGTTTAAAGCTGCATATCCAATATTGTAAAAGGCAAATAAAAGATTTTGAAAAACCCAAAGTACACCGTCGTAAAAAGCCGCAGCAGTGGTAGCTAAACTTAATGTTTGCTCATTTTCCATTGAAAAACTCTGGGTTGGAGTTCCTGGGATCCATTCGACCCCAGGAAGTATTTTTCTTATGATCCGCCTAGAACACGAACACGTTGTTGCACGTAATAACCGTCCGACTTACTAATCCATGCTGCAGAATCTGCTAGTGAAGCTTCAAAACTTGCACGGGTTGTTCTGAACAACTCATCATCCATGTTTTCGTCCATTACTTCAGCAGAAGCTGCACCAAATGCATCCCAGATTTCGTCTGAGAACTGAACAGCTTTAACACCTTGTGACTGCATTCTTTGAAGAGCTGCACCATTCGCAGAAAATGTCTCAGCCAATTGGTACAGTGTAGTCGCCATTGACGCATATCGCAAAATAGCTTTGTGTGTGTCAGATAGGGTATTCCACTTGTCTAAGTTCATGTTAGCAGAAAGTGCTGAACCAGGCTCGTGAAAACCCGCTGTGTAGTACACTTTTGCAACTTCGTAAAAGCCAGCTCTTTCATCCGCTGCAGGACCAACCCACTCGAGACCATCCAGAGCGCCTGAAGATAGAGCTTGATACAATTCGCCACCTGGGATGTTTTGCACAGATGCGCCAAGTTTACCTAAGACTTTACCGCCCAGGCCAGGCATACGATATTTCAAACCGTTAAAGTCGTCAGGCGAAGTCATTTCTTTGCGGAACCAACCGCCAGACTGACCACCTGAATTTCCAGCAAGTAAACCTTTAAAGTTAAAGATTTGTCCGATTTCATCATGGATCTGCTCTCCACCACCATGATAATACCAGTTAGTCACTTCCTGAGC
>NZGN01000102.1:0-9028 GCA_002691045.1 Marinovum sp. | reverse complement strand
AAAAAGAAATTAGTTTTTAAAAACTAGAAAGTCACAATATATTTATAAATCATTTATTAACGTTTACTATAAAAATCAAACAAAAGGAAACTAATATTGGCATTCAATGAAGACTCAAGAGTAAAGATACCTTCTATCCTTCATCTTATGCGACTGGGATATGATTATCTTTCTTTGAAAGATCCAAATATTAAATGGGACGAATCTACTAATATCTTCACTGAAATTTTTAAAAACAGCATTGCTAACATTAACGAAGATATTTCTGATTTTGATATTGAAAAATGCTACGACGAAGTTTCGCTCTCTCTTAATAATGAGGACCTAGGAAAAGCTTTCTATGACATGCTAACCAATAGATCAGGGGTTAAGCTAATTGATTTTGATAATTTTAAAAATAATACATTTAACGTTATTACTGAGTTAACTTATAAAAAAGACGAGGATCAATTTAGACCTGACATCATTCTACTGATAAATGGCATGCCTTTGGTTTTTATCGAAGTAAAGAAGCCGAATAATCGAGACGGAATTTTGGCTGAACATAATCGTATTCAGTCACGATTTCAGAATAAAAATTTTAGACACTTTGTAAATATAACCCAGTTAATGGTTTTTTCTAATAATATGGAATACGACGATAGTTCACCTGAAAAAATTGAAGGCGCGTTCTATGCTTCAGCCTCATATAAAAAGCCAATATTTAATTACTTTCGAGAAGAAAAGAGTTTCAATTTAAGCGAGCTTTTGCATGAAATTCCAGAAGAGATTGAAATAAATGTTCTCAAAGACAATAATCTGTTAAGCATAAAAGATTCGCCAGTTTTTATTACAAATAAAGATCCAAATACACCCACAAATAAAATCTCTACATCATTGTTTTCGCATGATCGATTGGCATTTCTCCTAGAGTTTGGTTTGACCTATGTAAAAACAGAACATGGACTAGAAAAACATGTTATGCGCTATCCTCAGATTTTTGCAACTAAAGCGATTGAGAGAACAATTGAGAATGGCACCAAGAAAGGTATTATCTGGCATACTCAGGGAAGTGGTAAGACAGCTTTGGCTTATTATAATGTTAAATATCTATCTCATTATTTTCAGAAAAAAAATATTATTCCAAAGTTCTATTTTATTGTTGATAGAATAGACTTATTAACCCAAGCCAGTATTGAATTTAGGTCTCGCGGCTTGGTTGTTCACAGTATTGACTCAAGAGATGATTTTGCGCGTGACATAAAACAAACTAATGCTATAAACAATGATTCTGGTAGACAAGAAATTACCGTTGTTAATATTCAAAAATTTGCAGATGACCCTTCTGTTATTAAAAATACAGATTACCAACTCAATGTTCAGCGTGTGTTTTTCTTAGATGAGGTTCACCGAAGCTATAATCCAAAAGGAAGCTTTCTAGCAAACCTGGAACAGTCTGACAGAGAGTCTATAAAAATAGGACTTACTGGAACACCACTACTTGGTGCAGATTATAATTCTCAATCTCTCTTTGGTAGATACATTCACAAGTATTATTACAATGCATCAATAAAAGATGGATATACACTGCGCCTAATACGTGAAGAAATAGATACCACTTATAAGTTGAAACTGCAGAAAGCTCTTGAAGAAATTGAAGTCTTAAAGGGCAATGCTAATAAAAATGTAGTTTACTCACATCCTAAGTTTGTTGAACCAATGCTGGATTACATTATTAGAGATTTTGAAAAAGCAAGAATATCAATGAATGACAATGGAATTGGAGGCATGGTTGTTTGTGACTCTGCTGATCAAGCAAAAATTATGTATGAAATTTTTCAAAATAATTATGCAAATAAAAATGAAGCAATTAATAACTCTATCATGGAGGGTGAGCAAAGTTATAACGCTAGACGTGAAAAAGAAAGAAAGGCAAACAAAGCAGCGCTCATTTTGCATGATATTGGTACAAAAGATGATCGTAAAGATCTAGTTAAGGCTTTTAAGAAAGGGGAAATTGATTTGTTGTTTGTTTACAACATGCTCTTAACAGGATTTGATGCACCACGTCTCAAGAAGCTCTACATTGGCAGGGGCATTAGAGCACATAATTTGTTGCAGGCGCTCACAAGAGTTAATCGAACATATAAAACATTTGATTATGGCTATGTTGTTGATTTTGCCAATATTGAAAAAGAGTTTGAAAAGACAAATGCAGACTATTTTAAAGAATTGCAATCTGAATTAGGAGATGAAATAGACAGTTATAGTAATCTGTTCAAGTCTAGGGAAGAAATTAATGAAGAAATTAGTGAGATTAAAGATGTATTATTCCATTTTGACACCAGGAACGCAGAAATTTTTTCCAGGCAAATTACTGAGATTGATTCACGCTCAGAAATATTAAAAATTACTCAAGCCCTTAATAATGCAAAAAGTCTTTACAATCTTATTAGGCTAAGTGGTGATTATGAAATGATTGAAAAGTTAGATTTTCAGCAACTCAATGTCTTGTCAAAAGAAGCAAACAATAGACTTGCTTTAATTAATTTAAAGGAGACTTTAGAAAATAAAGTAGATGATACAAATTTACTTAATACTGCTTTAGAAGATGTTATCTTTGCCTTCACAAAGGTTGGTGAAGGAGAAATGCTGCTCGCTGATGAACTTAAAGATACTTTGCAGAAGACTCGAGAGAGGCTTGGTAACAACTTCGACCAACAAGATCCCAGATTCATATCCTTAAAAGAAGAGTTGGAACGCCTATTTCATAAAAAGAATTTAAGTGAGGTTTCTCAGCAAGAAATGGAAAATAATATTGAAGCTTTAAATAAAATTAACGCTAAGGCAAATGAACTTGAACGTTTAAATCAGCTTCTTAAAGCTAAATATGATAGTGATGAGAAGTATGTCCGACTTCATAAACGCTTAATGGAAAAAGATCCACTTACAGAAAGTGAGAGCAAACTGTTTAATGCGCTAAGTGGCTTAAAGTCAAGCGTTGATGATCAGATACAGAAAAATTCTAGAATGCTCGGTAATGAAGAATTTATATCTAGGATGATTGAACGTATAGTCATTACTGAGTTTAAAGAGAAACAAAACATAGCTATGACGGCGCCTTTAGTAAGAAGAGTTAATGGATATTTAGTAAAAGAATATATCAATGAGTACAGGGGCATTGCTGCATAATTTTAATTTTGAGGAAATAGAATGATGCAAACTCAAGAATTTGAACGACAAACCAAGGCTCTTATTGACGATCTAAAAGCAGTATGTGCCAACTATGGATTAGGCAATGATGGAAATGAGTTTAAAATTATTACTCAAATTTTTCTTTACAAATTCCTTAACGATAAATTTATCTACGAAATAAAGAAGCTTGATAACAAAATTGTAGACGCTGAAAATGTAGATGAAGTTTTACTTGCATACAGTGATGATGGCTACGAAATGCTGATGATGCAACTTGGAGAAAGCACAGCACAAATTAATCCCGATCAATTTATATCATCATTATTTACTAAACAAAATGAACCAAATTTTGCCAAGCTTTTTGATAAAACATTGCTTGATATCGCTAAAGACAATAGCGGAATATTCTCTGCTATAACTAATGAAGGGCAAAAAATAGCTCTCTTTGAAGAAATAAGTGAGCACGTACGCAAAGATCCTGATGAATTTTGTAAGGCTATTATTAATAAGATTGTCGGATTCAGCTTTGAAAATATATTTGATGAAAAATTTGATTTCTATGCAAGTATCTTTGAATATTTAATTAAAGACTACAATATCGATAGTGGCGGAAAATATGCTGAGTATTTTACTCCACATGCAGTAGCGAAAATTATGGCACGATGCCTAGTTGGCAAGGAAGTTAATAATGTAACTTGCTATGACCCATCAGCTGGCTCCGGAACTCTTTTAATGAATCTAGCTCACGAGATTGGCGTTGATAAGTGCACCATTTATTCTCAGGATATCTCTCAAAAATCTACCTCGCTTCTTAGATTGAATTTAATCCTCAATGATCTTGTGCATTCAATACCTAATGCAGTTGAAGGCAATACTATTCTTGAGCCATATCACAAGAACGAAAACGGTAAATTTAATAAATTTGATTACATTGTCGCAAACCCACCATTTAAATTAGATTTTTCTGACTATCGTGACCAGTTAGAGGATTCAGACCGTTTTTTTGCTGGAGTTCCCAAAGTTCCTGCCAAAAAAAAGGAATCTATGGCAATTTATCTTTTATTTATGCAGCATATCATCCATTCTTTGAGTAAGACCGGAAAAGCTGCTGTTGTCGTTCCGACTGGATTTATTACAGCTCAAAGTGGGATCGATAAAAAGATAAGACAAAAACTAGTGGAAGAGAAAATATTATCGGGTGTTGTAAGCATGCCTTCAAATATTTTTGCTACCACTGGCACCAATGTTTCCATAATTTTTATTGATAAAGAAAACAAGGGAGACATCATATTAATTGATGCCTCAAATCTTGGCAAAAAAGTAAAAGAAGGAAAGAATCAAAAAACTGTACTAAGTGATATTGATGAGCAGTTAATTATCGAAACTTTCAGTGCTAAACAGGCTCAAGATGAATTTTCAATAGTAGTTAGTCCTGAGGATATAGCTGCTAAAAATTATTCATTAAGTGCTGGTCAATATTTTGATGTAAAGATTAAATATCAAGATATTACAGAAGATGAGTTTAAGAAAAAAATAAAGCTTTTTGAAAGCAAGCTAGAAAATTCATCTCAGGAAGCTCGTGACTTAAAAGAGAAGATTAGCAAGCAGATGGCGGCATTAAAATATGAGATTTAATGCTTCTAAGTTCAATGACCATTGGGAGGATAAAGAACTAAGTGAGCTAGGGTCATTTCAAAGGGGTAAGTCTCGTCACCGACCTAGAAATGATCCAAAATTATTTGAAGATGGAAAATATCCTTTGATTCAAACAGGAGAGATCAAGGAAGCAGGTCTATATATCCAAAAGCATGTTGATGCTTATAATGATTTTGGACTTGCTCAAAGTAAGCTATGGTCAGAAAACACACTTTGTATAACCATAGCAGCAAACATTGCAGAAACAGCGTTGCTTGGGTACCCAATGTGCATACCTGATAGCGTGGTTGGGTTTAATGCGAATCCTAATGAATCATCTGAATTGTTCATGCATTATGTATTTTCTTATATTAGAAAGGCGATACAGAGTTCTGCTAGTGGCAGCATTCAAGATAATATAAATATCGACTATTTAACTGGTCTAAAATTTAAAATACCAAAAAAACCCTACCAAGAAAAAATAGTCTCCCTTCTAGCTAACATTGATAAAAAAATAGAACTTAATCACAAAATTAATATGGAACTGGAGTCCATGACTAAGCTAATTTATGACTATTGGTTTGTACAATTTGATTTCCCAGATAAGAATGGTAAGCCTTATAGATCATCAGGTGGGAAAATGATCTACAACGAAGCACTTAAACGCGAAATTCCAGAAAGATGGAGTGAAGCCAAGCTTGAAAATATTATTAGTCGAATGGCGACTGGACTTAACCCAAGAAACAACTTTATCCTCGGTGAGGGTCAAAATTATTACATAACAATTAAGAGTATAAAAAATGGAAGAATTATCTTTGACGATAGATGTGATCGCGTGAGTGATGAATCTCTAAAAATAATTGATAAAAGGTCTGAGCTTCAAATAGGCGATGTCTTGTTTACTAGCATTCAGCCTGTGGGCGTAACATACTTTATCCAAGAAAAGCCTACTAATTGGAATATTAACGAATCGGTTTTTACATTAAGAGCCAACCTCGATAAAGTTACATCTGAGTTTTTGTATATGATGCTATCAAGCAATGAAATAAAAGCATTTACAAAACAATCCTCTGCTGGAAGCATTCACAAAGGTATAAGGCATGGTGTGCTAAAGGAATTTAATCTGCCTTATGGTGGAAAAGAAATCACTGAGTCTTTTTCAGAAGTAGTTAACCCAATCCTTCAGAAATCTTTTTTACTGGATAAAGAAAATCAAAAATTGGAGCAACTTCGAGATTGGCTTCTTCCAATGCTCATGAATGGACAAGTTAAAATTAATTAAAACTTATATTTGTTATTAAGCAATAAGACTATCTATAAAAGCTACTTTTATAGCCAGCATAAATAAAACTAATACCCTTCATAGATACTTTACAGATTAAACATTTTTGTATGATTTATCAGTTTGGTTGTTCATGATTGATTTGATCAATAATTTGAGGATTAAATTGTTGGCTTCGATTGGTTTCAATGTTCCAGCTATCCGGTGCAGAAATGACCTCATATTTTTCTACTCGCCAACCAATTAAAAATAAATATGCTCGATTAAGATCAAGTGTTTTGAAGGCTACATTAAGGTGAAGATACTCAAAATCTTCAAGTTCTTTTGTGATCTTATCAAGGTCGTAGTTCCTACCATGCTTAATCAGGTTCGTGATGAATTGACTATAAGCCCTAAAAATCTCAACCCAGAGATAGATTATGTAATCCACCAGCTTGTCATGACTGGAATCAGGATCATATCCCTCTATCGTGTGGCACTCATTTTCAACAAATTCTTCAAATAATTTCGTTGTCAGCTGGGTATCTATAAAATGATCCANCTCCTCAAGAGCCCTAGTAAATTTTCTTANTTCAGTTTTTTTACNAGAGCCCTTNGNNGTTAAAACGATNTGTAGTTGATAAATAGCCTGCTCAAGCTGATCATTGATCTCAATGTAAATTCTTGCTGGATCTNTGATCTCATATAAATCNCTGATGAACGCAACATATTTTTCAGCCAGTTCCTGGTCTTGTTGCTCCATGGACTCACGAATGTCTGCATTGAAGTTGTTGATNATNGGTCGNTCAAGNACGTTNTTGGTAACNGCTTTNCCGTATCGAACTGCCATATCCAGTCGCTTATATTTTTTTGAATCATTTGTTTGGATGTCGATGTCATCAAGGTAAGTTAAAAGCTTTCTGAGTAGCTGCTTTCGCTCCTCAATCAACCCTAGTTTTTGAATTACTAGATCCGGCTTATCTTCGCGTTGTTTTAAAAAACGTTCTAGGTCATCAGATAGCCAAGCTAGAAAGCTCGCAGTTACATCAATAAAAACATCTTCTCTATGTATCATTTCATTCTTTCTCATCGAGACAGCGAGCTAAGTTGGGAGATAAAGGAGAAAACTATACACATTAGTTTACTTAGCTCACTGTTTCGCTGGAATCTCGCCAGCTCATCAGTCGATTTATAGGAGGAATAAAATCAACCTATACTTAGTCAACGCATCAGAATATGTTTTGTTACAAAATATTTAATAAAGTTAATAATGATTAAGATCGTCCATGAATGAACAACGTGAATTCATTCATGGACTTAATGTTTTATGTGTAATGAACATAAAGAAAAGATAAATAAAGTTAAATAAAAAAAATAATAATTAAATTACTCAAACAGATTTTCCTTATTTAACAGATCTTTTTTTTTAAATGCTTTGCAATCTAAAAACACATTTGGGATTAAGACTCTCTTATAAGTGATCTTGTCTACCGGATCAAAATATTGAACAGACTCTAAATAGCCCCGATCTATTAAATCATTAACTAAAGAACTGACTCGCTGCCTCGAGAGCCTCAAGATATCAGCCAAATAATGATTGGTTGCAAAAAACTCACCGCCATAATGATGCATGGTTGCGATCTCGGAGAGAATAATAACCTCATTAAGCTTGAGTGATTTATCTTCAATGATTTCAATGGGTACCATGGTAAAAATTTTTTTCTTATTGATCTGATTTCTTCTTTTAACAACTCTTTTAGTTCTAATTTTTCTTTTCATGCAAACAACAATAAATGTGCGAACGACTTTTAGTTAATTTTGGTTACGAGTTTTTTCCCTGCCTATAGAGACTCTTTTTGCAATCTTAGTTACAATGAACTTGTATCAAGAGTAGAGCTAAGACTCTCACCAACCTGCCCTCTCCGGCAAGGTGGTAAAAAGATGCGGCAATTCCTGCAAATAAAGGAGAACCCATCATTAGTCTAGTTCTTCCAAGATGCGCTTGTTGCAAAAGGAGGTATTCATGACAAGTTCAAATTCAAGGAAGAAAATTAAAACCGAAGATTTAGTCTATCGCAGAGGGATTTATTCTGAGGGCTATTATTTAAAAGCATTCGTTAAGGGTTTTAGACACACCTATCGTCAGATGTCTAAGGAGAAACCCAATGCCTAAGCCTTATAAAAGAAAAGACAGTTCGTATTATTGGTTTAAATATACCATTAACGGAAAACCTCATTACATCTCTTTAAAAACTACAAAAAAAAGAGAAGCTGAAGAAATTGTTGCCCATTTAATTGCAAGTCGGGAAAGCAACTTTTTAAAATTCAGACATAAGACCTGGGCTGACTTAGATGCTGAGTTACGATGCTCTTACCATGTCAATGATCAAAAAACCCTAGATTGGTTTCTTCACCGACTTGGTCCAAGAAAACTGTCTGACTTGGGGGTACAAGATTTCTACGTTTTGATGGTCATTCGATCCAAACAAGTCTCTCGAGCAACCGTGAATCGCAATTTTAATATTGCCAGATCTCTATTAAATAAAGCAGTCACTGAATTGGGTTGGATACCATCAGCTCCTAAAATTAAGCGGCTGAAGGAAAATGAGTATATTCCCCATATCCTCACAAAAGAGGAAGAAAGAATGTTGCTTATTGTTTTGCCGCAACATCTTAAAGATATTGTCCAGTTTGCTTTGGCAACCGGACTAAGAAAATCTGAAATCGTAAACCTGACTGTTGATATGTTAAGTGATGATTTCAAATACTTAAGTATTCCGAGTAGTCTGATGAAAAATAAACAGCCACATAAAATACCGCTTCATGATGATGCTCAGGAAGTTCTTCGCAGATTGCCTGGGCAAGGGATGTACCCTCATCTATTTAAATACAACGGTAAGCCCATTAAAGATCCAGCAGGAACTGCATGGAAGAATGCTCTAAAGAAATGCAATCTCA
>NZGN01000101.1:0-17986 GCA_002691045.1 Marinovum sp. | reverse complement strand
TGGTGAACGCAAGGGTGTCATTCCACCTGAAAGAGTCCACTATCTCTCAGACATTGCTGCAACGATTCGAACCTATCACGAGGAGAACACCGCCATTGCCCAGAAACTCCGTCTTTGTCAGCATCTTGAATCTGCAAAGGAACATGTACCGTCCATAGCAAAAGATGTTGACGACCAAATTTCAGAACTTCTGGAAGAGATTGAAACGGCACGGGAAGACCTCGCAAACTATCGCAAACTTGCTGATGAGTATCGAAGTGGGGAATACACATACCACGTTCGAGGCAAGCCATTCTCAGTTCAAACCACGACCGAATCGTTGGCTCATTCCAACATTCCGCGTGTTGCATTGCCAACCTTTGCTGATGATGGAGAACTGTTTGAATGGCTGAGCAAGGAAAACGCTCCTGGTCATTTCCCATACACTGCGGGTGTGTTCCCATTCAAGCGAACCGATGAGTTGAGCGCTCGAATGTTTGCTGGTGAAGGCGAACCTGAACGAACCAACCGCCGATTCCACTATCTCAGCCAAGGACAAGACTACGTTCGATTGTCAACGGCCTTCGACTCCGTCACACTATATGGTCGAGACCCTGCTCTACGCCCAGACATTTGGGGTAAGGTCGGAAACTCGGGAGTCAGCATTGCAACCTGTGATGATGCAAAGCGACTCTATTCAGGATTCGATCTCTGCGATTCCAACACATCGGTTTCGATGACCATCAACGGTCCAGCACCTATCCTGCTCGCATTCTTCCTCAATGCTGCAATCGACCAACAAGTTGAGAGGCATCTCGAAGAACAAGGCAAGTCCATTGAGCCACTCGATGTTGCCTACCGTGGCGAATTGCCAGAAGGTCACAATGGATTCGGACTTGGAACTGTAGGTCGCCGTGGTGATGAATTGGTCGATGCTGAAACGTATGCCGAAATCAAAGCACGAACACTCTCAACCGTCCGTGGAACTGTACAAGCAGACATCCTCAAGGAAGATCAAGCCCAGAACACATGTATCTTCTCAACACCATTTGCACTCAAACTCATGGGTGATGTCCAGCAATACTACATTGACCACAATGTACGCAATCATTACTCCGTTTCCATCAGTGGATATCATATTGCAGAAGCAGGAGCAAACCCAATCACACAACTTGCGCTTACACTTGCAAACGGTTTCACCTATGTCGAATACTATCGAAGTCGAGGGATGGACATCGACAAGTTCGCACCAAACCTTTCGTTCTTCTTCAGCAATGGATTGGATCCAGAATACACCGTCATTGGCCGTGTTGCTCGACGTATCTGGGCAGTTGCAATGCGAGATCTATACGGGGCCAACGAGCGCTCTCAGAAACTGAAGTATCACATCCAAACCTCTGGTCGCTCACTCCACGCCCAAGAAATCGACTTCAATGATATTCGTACTACCTTGCAAGCGCTCCTTGCTATCCAGGACAATGCCAACTCCTTACACACCAACGCATACGATGAAGCCATCACAACACCGACCGAAGAATCCGTGCGTCGTGCGTTAGCAATCCAACTCATTGTCAACAAGGAATCCGGTTGGACCAAGACCGAGAATCCATTGCAGGGCGCATTCATCGTTGATGAACTCACAGACCTCGTCGAATCTGCAGTTCTCGAAGAATTCGAAGCCATTTCTCGACGCGGTGGTGTCCTCGGTGCAATGGAGACCATGTATCAACGTGGAAAGATTCAGGATGAATCGATGTATTACGAACACCTCAAGCACGATGGAACGCTTCCAATCATCGGCGTCAACACGTTCCAGAATCCGAACGCACAAGTCTTCGACGAATCAAGTGCGGATGATTTCGAAATGGAATTGGCTCGAGCAACTCCAGAAGAAAAGCAAGCCTGTCTCGAGCGAACCGAAGATCGTCAAACAAAGGAAGGCGATGCGACAACAGCCGCTCTCGCACAACTGCAAGAAGTTGCACGAACAGGTGGAAACGTCTTCGAAGAACTCATGGAGACGGTCAAAGTTGCAAGCCTTGGTCAAATCACAGAAGCATTGTTCCGTGTTGGTGGACAATATCGAAGGAATATGTAATCCGTCTTATTAAAACTTGAAATAGATCTTTCATGTTGTAGAATTATGCCTCAATGTATATTCTGTGAGGATGAAGAGTTGCCAGAGGAGACTGAGGAGTGTCCCACTTGTGGAAAGAAACCATTTTCCGGCATGTATTTTGATGATTCAATATATGATGAAGTCAAAAAACTGGAGAAGAATGGAAAATCAAAGATGGCTTGGACTATTCTCCATGAACAATGGCGAGAACATTCTGATATTGATTATTTTGATGATCAAATGTATCACAAACTACTGTCGGATTTACACAACCTATTTTTGAAAAACAACGAATTGATTGAAGAGAGGATTCGGTTGCAAGTTGAAGTCATGCAGATTGAACGATTTTGGAGCCATTTTGCAAGTGAAAACACATTGATTGAGGGTATACAAATTGCAACTGCCCACGGTAGAGACGACTTTGCGCATACACTCGTTGAGGAACATTGGTCAATAAATCACCAACACGTTCATCCAAAGCCTGATTTTCCATCGAACGAGGAAATCGTCACCTATATTGACAAACATCGTAACGCTAATTGAAGACAAATTAGTTGTTCCAATCGTGTTGTGAAATGTAATTAAAAGCCGATTCAACTGACATCGTGTTTGTGGCGTTCCCAATTCGAACGTAAAACTTATTTTGATGTCGATTTGTCTTCATAAATACTGGAGAATTGGATTTTTCAACAATTACTTTTGCTATTCTCTTACCTTGGAATGATGGGAATTCTATTTTCACCTTTGATGCTGCTACTTCCTTCGAAACTGAATTAGAAATCAATTGATGCAATTCATTTTCTAATCCATCCCAATCCTTTCTTCCTGTTAATTTCAAATCTGACTCCAAACCATACGCGTTTCCATCATCGGATACACCAATGAACAAAATGCCTCCATCTGCATTAAGGAATCCTGCGACCGTTCTTACAATATTATCAGAGACATGATCTTCTTTCTTTAATTTGTAATTTGGATCCTTAGTAGCTCTACCATGATCGTACCATATTGCAGGTTTGAACTCAACGTAAGCAGACTCACCTGATTGAATCATGTTGTTCAAGGCCTGTTCTGGGTTTACACCTTGATTCCCAGTCGAGCCGACCATGTGAGTAAATTCATCATCGACCCCTTTGTGAAGATTCTCGTAAATCTGAATCAATGGCAACAATCTGGTGATCAAGAACCCCACGACTGCAGCAAACAGGTTTTCGTAATCTACCACAGTAGAGATGTACCTTTTTCTAGAACTCTTATCATGGAATAAATCTTCTCTTTTTCCGATACTGAGCACCCCCTCATTGTGCAATATAGCTGAATAATTATCACAAATTTGACAAAGCTCTTCGTTAGTGGCCAGACTCATTGTGTAAACATCAGGGTTACGCCTGCCTGGTGAGGGTAGAGCCAAATCAAATGATAACTTACTCGATTTTTCAGTTATTGTCATCCTAAGCCGATCCTTTGTTTGTTTCCATATCCATTTGGGCCCGGCAAATGATTCTCCCATGACAACCCACTTTTCACCATTATTCAATTGGACAAGATGGATTTCTGCTTCTAGGTTATGAGGCCCTTGAACATCAAAAACAGTTGCAGTACCATCGATATGCTCGCGAATAGAACGATGAAACCATGAGCCTGAATATGTTCTTGAGTTTTTATTCAAAGTCAACCCACTCAACTCAAAGATATCGCTCATGTTTTAAGTTAGATGATGATGTTGATTATTCTTTCCGATTCTAACCAAATACCCAATTCGCATAGTATAATTAGCAAAAGGATGTGGAAAGTCCATGATCTCATTAGAGGCAATCTTACTTCGACTTGGAGATAGAATAAGTGACTTTTTCGAAAGAGCACAATTTGATTTACTCAAAGCAATGGATGCAGACATGTCAAAACAACGAGAATTGGTCAAAATGGCACTGCAACTGCATACGCCTCATGGGATTTTGCGAAACAAAGAGTATAGGAATTTACTCGTTCGCAGACTCGAGCGTGATGAAGCACAATCGTTGGCCGATATTTTGGGCATAACGTCCGAGAAACATCCTGCCATTGATATAATGAAGCAAACCTTTCGAAAAAACTCAAACCAAGAAGAGTTACTTTTTGGATTTTTCAAATTATTGCCTCCTGAACAACCCGTTGCAGAAGAAAAGCCATCAATGCTAAACATCCATCCAAAACATGGCCTCTATTCTCATCAAAGAAATGCACTAGATGAGGCAAGCGATATCTTGGACACATCGGGAAGAGTAATGCTTCACATGCCAACCGGAGCAGGAAAAACTAGAACTGCTATGAATTTAATTGCAAAATATTTGAATTCAAATTCAGGAAAAATCGTTTTTTGGCTTGCACATAGTGAAGAATTATGTGAGCAAGCGCTTGGTGAGTTTGTTGAAACGTGGTCATATGTGGGGGATAGAACTCTACCTGTGAAACGATTTTTTGGAGAACATCAATGGGAAGATTTCAACGAAGGCCTGATCGTTGTAGGCCTTTCAAAACTTTGGCATTTCCTCAAAAAAGATCAAACAGCCTTACACTTCCTGGCTCCAAAAATCGGCTTGATTGTGTTCGACGAAGCTCATCAATCCATTGCCTCGACCTTCCAATTCCCCGTAGAAATAATTCTTGCTCGCAACAGTGAATGCAAATTACTGGGGTTAACAGCAACCCCTGGTCGAACCTGGAATGATATCGATGAGGATGAAAAGTTGGCAGAGATGTACAATAAACAAAAAGTCTCACTTTCTGTTGAAGGATATTCGTCACCGATTGAGTATCTTGTTGAAG
The DNA here is from genome assembly GCA_002691045.1 of Marinovum sp. GTDB lineage: Bacteria > Pseudomonadota > Alphaproteobacteria > Rhodobacterales > Rhodobacteraceae > Salinivivens. The sequence continues at coordinate 13,083 of NZGN01000101.1, read as the reverse complement.
AGCAGTACCTGTCTAATCCAGAATTTCATGAGCTTGAATATGCTGGTGGAGATTCATTGACACAAAGAGAACGAGATAACCTTGAGTCTGGACTTGATATCTCACAAAGTGTACTCAGGACGATGTCCGTTGATGGTTTACGAAACGCTCAGATTCTTAACAAAGCAATCGATTTAATGAAAAAAGGTCACAAAAGGATTCTCATTTTCACAATCAATGTTCAGCATGCAGAAACATTGTCGTCGATACTGGGCTTCCTTGGGTTTGATTCTGCATGCGTCACTTCAAAGACAGATTCTGTCATCCGTGAAAATGCAATTAAGAAGTTCAAGGAGGATACAAACAGTCCACGTATCCTTTGCAACTATGGCGTGTTAACTACTGGTTTTGATGCTCCTAAAACCACTGCCGCAATTATTGCAAGGCCAACTACTTCCCTTGTCTTGTTCTCTCAGATGGTAGGCAGAGTCATTCGAGGACCAAAGGTTGGAGGAACGAACGAAGCAGAAATTTGGACGATAGTCGATACAAATTTGCCAGGTTTTGACAGCCTTGTAGGAGCATTTACAAATTGGGAAGATGCGTGGTGAGTATAATGGCAGAAGGTTTTGGATTTGTAGCAGGCAAGCAAGCAGTGGATAGCCTACGAAAAAGTGGATACAAGAATGTTGCATACGCACTTGGTGAATTGGTTGACAATTCCATCCAAGAGGACGCAACAAGAGTTGAAATTCTTACAGCGGAAAATCAGCAATTCGTTGGGCGTTCAATGCGTTGGAGAGTGAAAGAAATTGGCATTCTCGACAATGGAAATGGAATGGATGCGACCAGACTGCGAAGATCACTGAGACTCGGTGACGGGGATTCTCAACAAAACAATGCCCGTGGTAATGCCAACAAGCAGATGGGTAAATTCGGTGTCGGATTACCACAGGCTTCGATTTCACAGTGCAAACGTGTTGAGATTTGGAGTTGGACCGAAGGAGGCCGAGATAACGCTCTTTGGACTTATGTCGACTTGGACGATGAAGATTGGATCAAAAATATGGAAGTTCCTGAACCAATCCAAAAACGCATTCCGAGTAAATGGCTGCGTGCAGGTGAATGTTGGGATGAAAGTGGAACCCTTATCGTATGGTCAAATCTTGACCTATGCAACTGGAGAACAAGTTCCGCTATATACAACAATTCCCAATTCTTGATTGGAAGAATGTATCGTTATCACATCTCAGATGGTGATGTAGAAATATCGATGCGTTCCGTTGAAGATGACTTTCCTCATTCAGTCCGTGAGTTAAACTCAAAGAAGCTTGAGTGGGAATTCATGGCGAACGATCCCCTGTATCTCATGGAAGATGCGTTTGCTGATAATCCTCCTGTAAATCCTGCTTTTGATCTAGCGGGCGAGGTGGAAGAGCTCAAATTCACAATCACAGATCCAGAAACCGGCGATGAGAGAATTGAAACGGTCGAACTTAAGTTTTCAATCGCAAAGAAAGTGGTTCGTGCTGGTCATGGATATGACCCAAATATTCATTTCCAAGCACTCGGAGGAGAACAACCGCATGGAAAACATGCTGCAAAGAACATTGGAGTTTCAATTGTCCGTGAGCGAAGAGAACTCGAACTCGATCGTGGTTGGGCAGTAGGTGCTGGAAATCAGCCATGGGAACGATGGTGGGGTGCTGAGATTTCCTTCAGTCGCGGTATGGACGAAGTATTTGATGTATCAAACAACAAACAACATGCTCAGAATCTCAATGACGTCGCAACAAAGTCGTGGTCGTACTGGCGAGAAGGTGACGAAACAGATTCAGATGTAAAGGAACGGTTGAAAGATGAAGATTTCCCAATGTTTGTTTGTATGACAATAAGGGATACTGTATACAATAATATCAAAATTCTACGCAAAATGATCACTGATAACTCGATTCAAAAGAAGGCTAACCGAAAGAAACGACACAAGGGTGCAGAGGATTCTGCTACAAAAGCAATCAATGCTCGAAAAGAAAGTGGACACATCGGTGACAGTGACAAAGAAGTCGTCGATGATAAAGAAAAAGCGCGAGAAGATTTGCGCTCAAGCCTCAAACAGAAAGGATTGGATGAAGACACAATCGATTTCATCGAAGGCGAGATTATTGACATTGGATACAGAACTGTCTTTGCTGATCGCCAATTGGATACGAATGCATTCTTTTCAGTTGAGAAGGAAATCGGATCGCTCGTAGTGTATCTAAACTCGAACCACAAAGCATTCGAATTCTTGTTCTCTGCTCTCGACGATCTCGAGTTGAAAGCAGAAGATATGAGCAAAGAGCAATTGCAGGATAAAGCAATACAATCACATTCAGCTGTGAAACTGCTTCTTGCTGCGTGGGCTCGATGCGAGGACGAAGCGTCTGGACAGGATAAAATCAACATGCAAGAGATGAGAAGAACCTGGGGTCGGCTCTCCTCCCAGTTTATCGATAAACATGTAGATGGCGAGAATTAATTCCAGATAGAGGGAGAAGGATGACCCGTCGAGAAGAATTTTCACTTTTAGGCAATTTGGTAGGAATTCCAAAAATCCACGAACCCATCTTTGCAGATAAGCCCCCTGAATTAGAAGCCCTCAAAGACATCAACGGCGGATTAGACCAAGATTTTTTAGAGTTTACAAATCAATACTCAGGATCAAATTATGGAATTGAAGCTTTTCAACAGATAATCAATCATGTTTCTATTTTCTACAATCTCTACCTCAGAGCAATATCAAATAATGACAAATATCTTCGTTCATTTAATTTTAGACAATTGGATGGAGATTATGAAGAACGGGAATTTCAGCCACATCCTAGAGTTAACGCTACTATTCCTGATGATTCTGACGAAAGAGGTCGGTTCCCCGCATTGGGGCGTTGGCAGGTCTCAGGAGAAAATACAGTCTATCATCACAGGGAATTTGGCAATAGATTCCGAAATGATGTTGATCTAAAGGACTATTTCGAAGAGTGGCGGAAATTTCTCCTCAGACACTCACGAGAATGTACTATGACTACGCAAGAAAGCAGAACGTTTCTGAGGGAAAAAGGCTTTGGCGAGCTCCAAGCATGGTTGTTTTGGAAATATTTTACTGGCCGGAGTTTGAATTGCAACTCCTGGTCTGTCGACATGCCTTCGTATCATCCCTTTTATTCTCAAAGAGATGGGGAATCTAGAGAAGATTACGGCGTTCGAGTATGGGAACACTGTGGAGGAATATACGATGCTCGAATCGAACACATAAATCTGTCAACTCCAGAAAAGGGTTTACCATGTGCTTTCCCACTTGGGTGTGTCCAAAATCTTGGTCATGATAATGCTCCCTTTTCAAACCGTTTGTCTTGGGAACACGAACATTCCAGACCCAGGAGATGGGGTGGAACCGATAACAGCGACACACAAGTGATGTGCACTCACCATAATAGATTGAAGGGAGATGGATTTATTTTCGATGTTAAGACGTTCTCGAAAATAATTATAATTCATCGGGCGGATCTCCTTCTTCAGGAAGTGCAGGAACAATAACATAAGAAATATTGATTCTTTCGTCTTCATGAATGACTAAGGTTAAAGTTTGGTCAGTGAGATACGCTACTTCGCTCCCCCCCTTAGTCGGCATGTCAATACCTGGCTCAGATTTCACAACAATACGTATGCTCTCGCCCGCGTGCTCTTCCAATTTTTCGTTAATTATGTCCTTCTCATTCTCATTAGCTCTTCCAGCTTTGTTCCACGGACCGGCGGTGATTCGTTCATCTACTGCATTTTCTGCATCAGCAACAAAATTAATCCAAGTATCTTCTTCAAATGTTTGAATAATTGGGTAAATATATGCTGTATTGTCATAAGTTGGTCTTTGAAATTTAATCTTGTACTCAGACAAGTTGCCGTTGTCGAGTCGCTTCAATTTCACGGCTTTTTTTCCGTCTTCTACATCCTCTATATCTATATCACCTACCAATAAAATACGATAGGAATTTGTAGTGAACAATAATGGAATCTCAAAACCACCCCAGCTATCTCGCTCGTCTTTGATTGTCATTCATACCAACCCCAAATCTTCTACCTCAACAATAACACTCTGTAGTGTAAAGGTTGTATTCCTTGGCTTCTCAATGAATGGTGCTAACTCATCTGCAAGTAAATACCCTCGGAAGTTACCTGGATAGTGTTTTTGAGTGCTCCCATCTGTCAATCCAAAATCAAATCCATTCAATGGAGTTAATGCGTATTTTATGTTTTCAATTGTAAAATTAGAAGGATCTTCTTTCTTCCATCGTTCTCCGATGTTAGTAACATCCTCCTCAGTTGCTTCTGGGTTTTGCTCAAACCAAATATCCCACGCAACTTCTTTGAACACATATTTTGCCAAGAATGCCATTGCTTGGAAGTGGAATACAGGCCCAGTCGAGCTTTGACTAGATCCATCTTTCTCCTGCGGCCCAGACAGACGCCCAGGATCATTAATTGATGCTGCCCAATCAGTATCTCCGATATCAAAATGTTCGCTACATGCAGTAAAGTAATTTGAAATAACCAATCTAATTGCTTCAATATCCGTGTCTGATTCTGCGCTATACTTTTGCACATAATTACCATCCTCTTTCATCTTAAGTAATTTAGAGAAGTATGAAGAGAGCAAATCGTACATCCATACCCACATGTTCTTCATTGAACCAAGATAATACGCAGTATGCGGATCGTTTTCTCCTTGGAGAACTTTACCCAAGGGCCGTATTCTTCCAGCGAGAGGACCAGAAGTATTCAATGCCAACAGGACTCTGTATGTCAAATCGGCCAAACCATCATCCGAATAATCAAATTTACCATTTTCTTCGGCTACTGATGCTGGAACATAAGGTGTAATCATACCGTCTTCAAACAAATCAGAAGGTCGGTGAGTCTCCATAGAAAATCTCCACTGCATGTATAACTGGTGTTCTGGTTCCAATTTTCGTGCTTCGGTAGTGATCTCGGTAAACAATTTGCCATGGAACCCTTCGCCGAAATTGCCTTCTTTCGCTACCAAAGAAAAAGCAATTTTTTCTTCGCACGGTGGTTTTGCAAATTGCAAATTGTGCATGTCATCAGGATCCTCACACTCTGGTTTGGGAATATTATCTTCACAAGTATTACAAAAAACGGCAGTGGATTTTATTGATTCTTTTTGCTGAGACCCCTTTACTCTGTGTTGTCCATCAATGATTTCGAACGGCGGAACTGCAGTTCCCCCCCCGGACAAACTCCGATGCTGATGGTATTTATTCGCACCATCGTCATCAAAAGAGGGGCACAATCTATTCAAGCAATGGAACGTAATAGCATGGTCGAATGTTCTCCATTCTTGTTCATTTTTCCAATCTGTAATTTGGCCAAGTACCTGTTCTGCATTATGCTTCATCTCTGCGGTATATAGTGCGTCTTGGCCGTTGATTATTTTTTCAAGTTGACTTTTTACATTACCACAACTTTCGCAAGAGTTGGATAACCAATTAGATTTTATTTTTAGAATCGCAAAATTCTCATCTATTGCTTCTTTGTGTATTTGAATTTCTGGATTTTCAAGCCCTGCATCGTCTCCAATGTGGTGGTGTTTGTTTACTGCTAGGACTACTGCATTTACTGAAGAAGTCTCTGGTTTGCTCCACCATTCACCAATGCTCTCTGCACGTGGAACATCCAGTCTCCTTTGATAACGGGGGTAACTTCGTTTTTTGCTTAATTTTCTAGAAAAATCACTTTGATTCAAGTGATCCTCTACCTGAGGTACTCGACTCAAAAAATCAAGAACATTTGCTTCCTTTCCCCCTAACCAAATCGCTTTGCCTTTTTGCTCGAATTCTGTAATTCTAAGCTCAAATGATTTGTCATTCTCAGTTTCTGGCAAAGCTATGTAATGGTTCCTTCCACTTTGATAGCATGGTAAATTCCAAGTATCGCAACCACAAACATACCGAAGTAACTTCATCTCAACCGTTCCGAGGTGTCGATGAGGGTTAAAAAAATATTACTTTATCTAATCTCTGATTAATGACCCCGGTTAACCAAAGTAATTCCTAATTGTTTGACGATTCCAACCACCAAAGCATTGCCCATGAGGAACGCTCTCTTTGATGGGATATGACCTTCCGTATGGTTATCAGGGAATTCATTGAGTCGCTCAAGTTCTATTGGTGTCAACCGCCTTAACCACTCTGTTGGTTTCAATTGTAATTGATTCCTGACATCCTGGTGTTGTTGTGAATCCAAGTCAAGGTCTGCTCTTTGTTTCTTGGTCGCCCTGAACTTGACGACGTGTTTGTTTCTCGAGGGTGAAGCTGTTCCTTCTCCAGTTACAATCGTTCTAGACGGGTTCGTCAATCGATCAGGGAAATACATAGCACCTTCATCATAGGTGTATTCAAATCCTTGAGGATCGACTCTATGTGCTTTTTTTGCGCCCTTTGCGTAGAGCCACCCTTTCTCCTTGGTAACGTCTGCAACATCGAGAATATACTCGCTGGGTATCTTACTCGGGGATAACAGAACGGAGCGTAAATTCTTCAATTTCCCTTGATAATTTGATGTTGTTTTCACTGTCCAGTAACGGTTTTTTACCATCACTCCAGCATTCATAAATGGACTTGGCGCATCATCACCTCTTTCTTTGTTGAATTTATCCGACAACATAGAAAGATCATTTTTCCATTCGTTCAGAGTTATCGGAGAAATGTCCCCGATTGTATTGATTGGGAAAGCAGTACTAATGATTCCATCATTTTCAATCCAGGATTTAGCATCGAAGTTCTTTCTTGCCAGCTGTTTGTATTGAGGTGTTCCTTTTCTAAATCCAATCAAAAACACACGCTTTCGTTTTTGTGAAAAGCCATAATCCGATGCAGTAATGATTCTCCATTCAACTGCGTAACCAAGTGCGTCGAGATGCGCCAACATAATCGCCATATCTCGACCTCTTTGCTCAACTGGTGAGGTGATGAGGCGGTCTACATTCTCAAGAATCAAATAACGTGGTTTTTTCTTTTCGACCACTTCGGCGAGTTGCCACCACAAAACACCTTTCTTTCCTTCGATTCCTTTCCCTCTATTTCCTTGTGCAACCGAGTAATCTTGGCATGGATATCCAGCTACCAAAACGTCATGGTCGGGAATCTTTTTTTTGTCAACCAATTCAATATCTCTCACTTCAAGATACTCATCTGGATTGAGTGGATTGAGGTAAATATTCGGATCATCGACGGACTGTGACAAATTCCACCTTTGGATGTATGTATCTGCTGCGTGTTGAGTTTTGTACTTCGGTTCAAATTGATTGGCATAAACCACTCTGAAATCCTCGGATAATGTTTCCCCTGGAGGCCCCTCAAGGCCGATGCGAAAACCTCCGACACCAGCGAAGAGTTCAGCAACTCTCAGGGACATAACAACCAACTGTAATCGAAAGTTAATGAATGTTCAAATTTGTGTTGTTCGGATTTGAAATACATGGAAACCTTGCCATGCTCATGCACTGGACCAATCTGGAGGATTTGCTCAGAGATTTTTTCAGAGTTAGACCCAACGAGCGGTTATACATTTTTTGTCCGTTCATTAACACCAAACTCATTTCAGAATTGCTTGGTAATCGAAATAATGTCACGATTATCACTTCGTGGCGAAAAGACCACTTGGTCTCTGGTGTTTCGAATCTTGATTTGTACGAATTGATTGTAGAAAACCCAACTTGGGAATTGTTTGTCAATGACCGACTACATGCAAAAGTGTTTACTTACGGCTTTGAAGAAATGCTCTACGGTAGCGCAAATATCACTCGAACCGCACTTGGAGATGATCCGAAGAGCAACTATGAATTCCTTGATTATGGATCTTTAACTGATGAGGACCGATACTCTTTGAAACAAATTATCGATGCTTCGACGCACGTTTCAGCCCAAGTCCATGAGAAATACCTGAACTGGTTTGAGACTCTTGACAAAGATTACAACTTGCCTAAACCTGATTCGCTTTTTGTAAATGATGCTGATTATCGGTTTTTAATATCGCAGCTACCTGCATCGGTTTCACCCTCGAGAATGTGGGAAATACTCACAGAAAAAAGTAAACCTGAGAAATCTTGGTCTGAGGGTTCAGCGCTAAAGCATGATTTGGATTTATTTGTCAATGGGCAAGAGGAGTTTCAAGATAGGGAACAATATTTTGATGCGATAAAAAATGGTGTCAAAATGAATGCTTTTGTGGAGGCCTTTTGTGAACAAATTACCGAGGAAGGGATGTTTTTTGGCCGAGCGAAAGAGTGGATTCAATCAAACTGTGAGGATGACCCCGTCCCATATCGAAAGGAGTTAACTGCTTACGTCCAGTCCTTGTTTGACTGGTTAACCGAGCTTTTTCCTAACAGATTTGAGGTCGACAGACCAAATTTTAGCCATCGCATACGCAGAATTGATTGAATTTTGATTACTCTGCAAATAAAACAGAACTCGCTCTCGAGAATAGACTATTTACTACCTCAATGAACACGACCTGTGGTGAATTTACAGCAGTTGTACATTGATACTGGCGACATCCCGTGGGTGCTTGGCTTATCTGGTGGAAAAGACAGTACTGCTCTAACGATGTATCTGTTGGAAACAATGGAACAAATGCCTCCTCCCATAAGAAATCAAAAGAGAGTATACATCACATGTGTCAACACATTGGTCGAAGCGCCTCCAGTAATCGATCACGTTCACAAATTCATTGAGCGTTTGCAATTGTACATCGAAGACCGAGGTTTGCCGGTTGAAGTTGTTGAACTCACGCCTGACCCAGAACAGACGTTCTGGTCGAATCTTATTGGTCGCGGTTATCCGACACCTGTACGAGAGTTCCGTTGGTGCACGGATCGAATGAAAATTCGTCCTGCTACGACGTTTATCGAGGAACGTTCTGAAATCTTTGGCGACCCTCCAGTTGTTCACTTCTTATTGGGTACACGATTTGATGAGAGTGCTGCACGTAAGGGAACGATGGATGCGCATACCCGCATGGATTCTGATTTGCACGCACATGGAACCATTCCGACCGCAAGCACAATTCGTCCAATCGAAGATTGGTCGACCAACGATGTATGGAACTATCTTCTCAAACTCGACTGGGCCAATGGAATGCCAAATCCATTTGCAGACATCAACCAGGACCTCTCCATGCTCTACAACGATGCTGCTGGAGGCGAATGTCCTGTCATTCATGATCCCTCTCAGCAAACGTGTGCTGGCTCTCGGTTCGGTTGCTGGACATGTACCGTTGTTTCTGAAGATAAATCCTTGAATCAAATGATTGCATCTGAAAAGGACACATACGATGTTGTCAAGCTAGCGAAACTGGCTCAATTCAGAGACAAATTACGAGACGAGCGAAACGTGACTAAGAACAGGGTACACGGCCGGAATAGACGAGGCGTGACCCTTGTCAAGCGCGATGGAAGTGTTGGTACTGGACCTTACACCATGGAATATCGTCAAAAACTGTTGACATCTTTGACAGATCTCCAAGAGGAAGTTGAGATGGAATTAATCAGTGAGAATGAAATCAATATTATCAAACAAATATGGAATGAAGAACTCATTCATTTGGCGAAACTGGATGCTGGCAAGGCTGCATCAGATGGAGATGATGCTTGATGTCATCGGGCTGGGATGATGAACTCTTGACCAAGGTTGTCGAGGATGCAAATCTTCAGAATCCAGATGAAGTCTTGCAACTGCTTCGTGAATTGTTGGATATGGAACAGCAAGTTGCGCATCTTGCTCGTCCTCGTAACATACTCATCAAAATCGATGAACTTCTTCGAGAAACACTGGAGGCTCAGAAATGAAGTTCGAATCCTTGCGGATGAAGAACTTCAAGCGGTTTGCTGGAGATCATACAATTCCTCTATCTGGTGATGGAAGTGTAACAGTTATCGCAGCAGAAAACGGGGTAGGGAAAACAACCATCCTCGATGCATTCTTTCTTTGCCTTCACGGAAAACGTGGGATGAAGTTACGAAAGAACAACTCCAAATTTCAATTCGAAGAATGGTTAGCAAATGCATTCTCAAGTCTCGCTGAGGCCATGAGTGGCTACGGTGAAGTCAGCGTCGGCCTCGATTGTTCAGACGACAACGGACAGTCCTTTTCCATCCACAGAAGTTTCTGGATTGAAATAGAATCCAAAACGGTCTCGGAAGATGTAACCCTCCACGTTGATGGTAAAATTTTGCGATTGGAAGCGGGCGAGAAGAAGGAACACGTCGTTCAAGCGTGGATTGATGCTATGTTGACACCTCAACTTGCTCGACGTTTTCTCTTGGATGGTGAAGAGTTTGGGCAATTGGACATGTCGCACCTTTCTGATGCTATGAAGACTGGACTGGATGACCTTCTCGGCCAGGGCCTTCTTCACCGACTTTCTGGGCATCTGAAATCTGTTGAACGCAAGACCATCTCTGATATGGCACCAGCCCATGAGCGAGAAAGTCTTGAGATGTTAATGCAATCCTCTGAAGAGCATGCTGCTGAATTGGATGAAAAACAAAGGAACCTCTCTACCATGCGACTTGAGTTAACTGAACTTGAAACAGAGCAACGAGATTTGCAAGATCAACTGCAACAGAAGGCAGCGAAAGATGGAGCAGAACTCGGCCAACTACGTATTCAGCATGCCGTTCATGCATCTGAAATGGCATCGTTGAGGAAGACCGGTTTGGAACATTTACTCAACCAGGTGCCGTTCCTAATCGGAGGGCTAGAAGGTGACTTCAGCGACCATGATTTGGAGGAAGCCATCGGTATAATACGATCGCGAGGGCTTGAAGGAAAGGTTTTGCAAACGATTGCGGATGTCCTTGATGGACTGAAACCAAAACTCTCGAGATCGGATGAGAAGCGATTGATTGAAGCATCGGAAGAACGTCTTGAGCAGACATTCGATTCCACGCCTGCAGAATTCAGATTCTTGGATGAGGAATTACTTGATCAATTCCTTGCAAAAAAGGAATCATTGGGCCTATCTGACCTTGGCAACGTTCGTGAATTCTTTTCTGAAGCAATCGACAAAGTTGCCGAAGGTCGAGCCTTAACTAACGAATTGAGTCAAGCCTCCAAGCGAATGGGATTGACCGAAATCGCCGATTCATTGGGTGCAACGGCGACAAGAATTGGTGAACTTCAAACGCTGATTGCCTTGGAAGAAGGCAACATTGAATCCATTATGGCTGAGCAAGAAGAAATCAATACACGTGTTGAGGCTCTCAAGGCATCCACGTCTTCAGATTCGATGCATCGCAAAAGCCTCGATTTGATTCAAACACTCATCCCTCTGCTTGAGGAATACCGAATTCAAAGCAGGAAACAACTCGCTGAACCACTTCAAGAGCAATTTGCTGAAGGATTCAAAATGCTTTCACGAAAGTCTGAACGAATCGAGAGCATAACGATTGACCCAGATGAATACACCGTCGACATCTCACTGCAAGGATTTGATGGGAATTGGTTGCGCCGTGATCTTTCTGCTACCGAACGCCAACATGTTGGACTCAGCTTGTTGTATGCGATGAGGAAACTCTCCAATCGTCCGATTCCAGTCGTTGTTGACACGCCAACATCGAGAATGGACAGTCGGCACAAGGGGTATTCAGTTCGCAAATTCTATCCTAATCTTTCCCACCAAGTCATCGTTCTTGCTACAAGTGATGATTTGGCAGGCGGATTGTATTCGGAACTCAACGCATCAGGTGCGCTTGCACAGGAAATTTTGTTGCAAGAGTCGAGTGATACAAATGAAATCAAAGTCGTCGAAACCAATCTGAAAACCTTCTTTGAGGTGGAATCATGATTGCCAAGTCTCTTCTCGGAACGACGTTAACGAGTTCGATTGATACCCATTCTCGATTGAAAGATCTTCAAGATCACTTTGGAATGACAGATGATATCGTTTCACGATTAGCGATTGCATATTCACTCCAACAAAGTCCAATCAATGATGATTGGGAGGTTGAGCCATACCAAGGGATTCACAAGATTGTGACGGGTAAATCAATTCGTGGAAAAACCATGTTCAAAGAGGATCTCTCACTCTGGTTGGTCCTCATAGCCATTCATGAACCAAGTATCTCAGAAGAAAACGTTCGAATGAAATTTATCCAACATTGGGAACGTGGAGTGCAACTTATGGCTGAAGCCATCACTCACGGCGACTGGATTGAAACCGTTGGAGAAATGATTCAATGACATTTGAAGGTTTTACACAAGAAGTACTCGATTTCTATCCTCGATTAAGACAGAATGGAAACACTGCTGAAGCATACAATTCAACAAAACATGTATTCCATGACTCAGTAAAACCACAGATGATCGAGTTGCTGGATTACATTTCTACCGGTCTTTCTTCAAAGGTAGAAGCGTTGCATTTTGACTCAGACACGGATATTGGACAACCGTTCATTCATGGTAGAGCAGTGAACTATGCATGGGGCGCAATTACACGTAAAGGAAAAACAAAGCATACTGATTTACAATTCTATGTTGCTCTTCGTTACGATTACCTACGTTTTGGCATCTACACAAAAAACGAGAACAAATCGCAGAAGGTTTTCGGAGAGATTTATCGAAAAATTCTCAACAATACACCTCAATTTTTGAACCTCTTGGATGAGTTGGAGGAAGACGGCATTTTCATCACAACTAAAATTGCGAATGAAGAATCTGGAAAACCAAAACCACTCGCATTGCGCCGTGCTTTTCCTGCTGATTCTATATTAGAAGATGGAACATTCAATGTTATGACTGCAATCCCAATCGAGCAACTTCCGAACATACATGTTGGTGAAGCAGTATTGGAAGCTTTGATGAAAATCATGCCAACCTATCTGTTTGTTCTCTCACCTTGAGGATGAATGGTTTTTGGTTTAATCCTATAGAGAATTGATATTTTTTAGAGATTCATCCTTCCATAGAACGGTAATTCTTCTGACTGAAATATCGGAAAAGGTCGCAAAACCCACACTTTTTACCTTCAAATGAAGCGAAGACAATATAT
>NZGN01000100.1:0-8799 GCA_002691045.1 Marinovum sp. | reverse complement strand
GACGAGGCCGAGAAGTGTTCCCGCAAAAGCCATCTGGAAGGTTTCAATCAGGGCCAGCCAGTACCGATGAAATTGCTCGAAAGTCAGCCGATGCTCATCGATTGGCGGAAACGCCTCGCGAAGGAAACGCAGCAGATATTCCGATGATCCAAGAAGCTGCGCGATCGAGAAACCAGACCCATCGAAACACCAGGCAGACACCAGAATAAACAGGATTATCGCCAAAAATCCGGCGATCGGTCTATTACCAAAACGTGGAGGTACAGCGGCTTTACGCATATTCAGCTTTCAACGCTTGCTGATCGACACCGCCGGTGGGACAGTCAATGCTCATCCTACCGGATTTCATCGCCATCATCCGGTCTGCAAAGTCCACTGCGTGCGAAATATTGTGTGTTGAAAAAATCAGGCTAACGCCGGCCTTTCGACACAACTCGGAAAACAGTCCCATGACCTCTTCGCCAGCAATCGGATCAAGACTGGCGGCAGGCTCATCGGCAATAATTAGGTCAGGGTCCTGCATCAAGGCACGGGCGATCGCTACGCGCTGTGACTGTCCACCAGACAACGAGTCCGCACGGCGATGCGCCAAATCTGCGAGATTGACCCGCTCGAGGCATTCCATAGCGCGCCCACGGTGAGCACTGCCAGCGGTGATATGAGACCAAAGAGTGATCCCCGAGATCATGCTGCCAAACGTCTGGGTGTTTCGGCCAAGTGCGCCGTGAACAACGTTGGACAACACTGACAGGCGTGGCACCAGATTGTGCCGCTGAAAGACAACACCGACACGGCAGCGGGGCGACCGCAACTCGGATGGCTTCAGGGTTTGTATTTCCCGACCGAACAGCGATATCCGCCCGGCTGTAATCGGTTCGAGACGCAAGAGGCAGCGGATCAATGTTGACTTGCCAGCCCCATTCGAGCCGATCAGAGACAGCGACTCCCCTGCTTCCAAGGCAAAAGACACGCCTTTAAGAATAGACGTGCTGCCGTAGCTCATGGCTATGTCTTCAGCGGTGACGATGGCTACCATCTGGATCTCCAAATGCGCTGCAGGCACAGCAGTTGCCGTGCCCGCACTCTGTTTGCGAAGAGGGTTTACTCCTGAATACCAAATTCCGGCAAGCCAGCGGTGATGTACATGTCGCGTACCATGTCGTAATCGGAGTCGTCGACCGGAAGAAGACGGGTGCCTTCGTACTTGTCGTTGGCCATCTCGCCCTTGTCGTCCAGCCCGGCCAGGATGCCAGCAACCATCATGGCTTCATTGGCAACGATGGCGTTCTTGATTTCGTCACGCTCTGTTTGGGTTAGGTGACCGGCCCCCATAATCATGTCGTAAGGCAGGTCGCCAGAACGTGCAAGAACCTTGTAATCGCCATTGCCGTTTTCCTCCTTGCTACGATCATACTTGATCCAGGAGGAGACTTTCACACCAATCGCAGCTGTATCACCACGAACAAGGCCAGCATGCTGAAGGTTCTTCTTAGTGTGAACAACCTTGATGTCCTTCATCGGGTTGAGGCCATGATCCATCAGCACCTGCATCGGGCAGAAATGACCAGAGGTCGATCCCGGGTTGGCGAAGGAAACGGCCTTACCCTTTAGGTCGGATACGCGGTTAATGCCGTCAGCGTTCTTAACTACGATGCCGCAATAGTAGTCCGGGCGCGCAAGACCAATCATGGCTTCAGCGTTGGTAAGCTTGTTGATGGCGACATATTCAGCCGGACCAGTGATGGCGAAGTCTAGCTTCTTGGAGCGAAGCGCTTCAGCAGTTGCAGTCTGACTGGTGACCGGGAAAAACTCGAAGCTGTGTCCTGTGGCCTTTTCAAGGGCTTCCTTGAATGGTCCCCACTCGGAGATCAGCGCAATCCATGCCTTGAATATCTGTAACAGCGATTTTGTAATCTTTTGCGCTAGCGGTAGAGAACACGCCGGCGGTGAGCACAACTGCGAGCGTTGCTGGAAAAAGTTTAAGCGGTGAAAAAAGTTTAAACATGAAGAAAGCCCCTTTCATAGGCATGCAAATTAATACCAGCAAACTTTGAACATCCGCATATTACACTTTTGTGACAAATTATTACACTTTTGTGACAGTGTGTTTGATCTGGGTTGCAAGGGTACAAAATGCCAAAAGTATGCTCAGTTTCTGTGTCAACAAAATTTGGGTATTAAGCTGGATTGGCAGGCTCGTAATCCAAAACTGCGCTTGACGTATCGGTTGCGCGGTGACCGGGAATGGGAGAACTCACCAGCGAATATTACCAAACCTGATCGAAGGTTAGGCTACTGTCCTTATTTTACAGGACGAAGACAGTGGGACCCTGTTCAGACGAAATAATCCACCATCCTGCCGATATAATCGACACCCCCCTAAGCCTGATAAAGGGGACTTTGTCATTTCTGTCATTGGGGGTAGAAAGTAGAGTTCAGAAGCGGATTTGAACTTAACTCACCTTCGGGCTCTCCGCTCATTATAAGGCAAAACTCTGTATTTCAGCCTATACGATTTTGAAAATGCGAAGGGNGCTCAGNACCGCAAGTGAGGTCTGCGTTACTAACACTCATGTTAGTTTATTGCAGAAGGTCGCCGTAACCCTTAGTCACTAACCAACTCAAAACTTAAACTTGAGAAAGTTGCAGTGTATCTATCATTCTTACCTAGTGCAAAAATAAGTGGNACACCTTTCAAATTTACATCAAGTNTTGCCGAAGTTTTGCCAGTAAGAACAGCTTGAGCAATGGCTCCACTCTCATTATTTTTTACTAAAACAGTATCGGTATATTTATCAGTAAGCATATTTTTCCCCAACAAATTACTAATTACTCAATAACTATTGTACGTAACAGTTTTNTTACTCTTTTTTGGGNATTTGGGCTTAGCACTTTAATTCTTGCAAGATGCTGATTTTAGTGGTGAGGTAAGGAGTTTTAAAGGTGAAAATTAGAACTCCATTTTACAGCATGCATCAAGGCCGACCTTACCTCACCGGTCGCTTAGCTTACAAATGTAAATCTTTTGCTACAGCGATTATAACTTTATGGCCTTGCTAGAAATAAAGAAGCTTGCTCAGTAAAAAATTTGGTTTTGTCATAAATTTGTAAAAAAACTAGGCTACCTTTCTNGTGTGANTTAGTTCATGAAATTTCCTACTGGTGACAGAAGTAGTCCCTAGCAGTTCCAGCTTCTGTCACCACATTTACATCAATCAAAAAATATTGAGAAAATTTCACCATAANTGTCACAAAAGAGTAACTCAAAGTTCACACAAACTTCAAAAAATACNTGTTATCGTCNATCTGCANNGACGTGTATTATACTTCANTTAAACTGGTGGCGGTGTAATATATCTACCCTTTCGCAGTACCGTCACCACTTTTTTATAGGAAAAAGCCATGACATTTGACGATATAAANAAAGCCTTAATCGACCTTCTTGAAGANGGAAAANCAGANGCTTTTGTGAGTATGATGTCNGAAGATTTTGAGATGTTATCGATACATAAAAGTTCTNTTGGGGCAAAAGGAAAAAATCGTGAAGAGGCTATCGAAATGATGAATAAATTGGAAACTATTGCCGACGCAGACGTTAAATGTCAAATTCAAACACCTGATATAATTGTTGTTACACATAATAGTGTCAACGGAGAAATAACACTTGCCGCAAATCAAATCAAAGATGGTAAAATNAATAAGTGTGTATANTTCCGCGGTCCTAAATAAAGCTNGCCCACCGGCATTACCTTTAGTCATTTGNGTGTGTNACAAAAATTTAATTACTCTGTTTTATATNATTTACAAATCTCAATTANGCNNNACATNGACTTGGCTTNTNAGGTAGCAGTCGCTCTAGTTGGTGTTAGTTGTCAGCTGCTACCAAAGCCAAGTCGAAGTCATCCGAAGGTGACGGCTTTGTTNCTCTCCCAGACCAATACCGTCACCANTCGGAANCTGTCATATAAACGTAACGAANCTCATCTACTCTTNTNNCATATGATGCNCAATCATAGGTGACGGCAGGTCCCACTTGTCCTNTTTTCAAACTGCCGTCACCACCATTTAAAACGATTATGTTTTACAAAAAGTTCACTCNAAAGACATCAGGTTGTTACAAAAGTACNGGCANCNTTNATCTANNCATGAGTGGGTNNTTAANAATGANNNNGNTAAAAAATCTATTTCAGTNTTTTCAGATNTTTAATTTTAGCATTGTAAATGCTGATATNAGTGNTGGGTGCNTCAAAGAATTTNAAGATGAAGCANATAATTGACCAGCTAATCTANGAACGTGCTCCTTGGCTGGNAACGTATTCAACAACAACCTCAGCAGTNGGCAGAATATTAAAGGCTTGTCTNAATTANAAAACNACTCTTGAGCAGGCTAATCGTCTTGAATGTCTTTCGGGNANAGAAATCCTAAACACTGTTGGNGANGANATAGCGCGTCAGGTCNCAATTTCTGGANTGGATAATGTTCCCNCGTCTGGCCCTGCNNTGATTGTNGCAAATCATCCAACAGGNATCGCCGATGCAATCATTTTGNACNATGCAANAAGACANAAAAGACCTGATNTTTACTTTTTTGCAAATAGCGATATCTTNCGCGTATTTCCACAAATGAACACATATATNGCNCCAGTAGAGTGGCGCAAAGAAANGCGCAGTAAATCNCAGACCCGAACGACACTNANGTTTACAAAACAGGCAATGGAGCANAGCCGNCTTGGCGTAATATTTCCATCTGGGCGGCTNNCCAAACGGGTCGGCATAAAATTGATNGAANGGGAATGGATGACCTCTGCTGCTACTATGGCTAAGAAATATGACGTNCCAGTCATTCCAGTGCATATATCAGCCCGNAATTCNTNCCTTTTTTATATATTTGATCTTATCCACCCAACCTTGCGTGACATTACGTTATTCAAAGAAACGTTNAACAAAAAAGATTTCAGATTTCANATNANGATTGGCNAATCANTTGAGCCAANNTCATTGNCGGANGATCCCAANTTGGCAACCTCATTATTNAAATCAACGGTTAATNCATTNGGTAATNATNANAAAGAANATGGTAAANCCAGCNNAAAATACTACTNGAAAACTGCTCTNAAAACGGTGANTTGAATGCTGAAAAATNACAAACAACAANACCAGNTTGNAAAAGAAATCACTTATGCGCATTCNGCAAGGTCGAAAGGTGGGCGGGCNGTGATCAAAATCATGGAAAACNTGACNGGNCGNATTAGCNTACTNAAGCGGGCCCAAGGATATCANCAAGATATACTAGACGGTCAATCCTTNTGGAAAGTGCTGGTTAAACGCTATGGNTTNNAACTTGATATNATCCATGGTGCTTTNTCGAATATCCCCAAGANTGGNCCATTGGTTTTAGTTTCAAACCATCCATACGGNATTCTTGATGGGTTGATGCTAGGGCATATTTTGGATCAAACACGTCCCGATTTTCGGATTTTAGCACACGCGGTTTTCCAAAAATCACANGAATTAAACAAAGCGATTATGCCAATATCNTTTGACGGGGACAGAGAAGCTGTTGCCTTAAACCTCNAGACACGGAAGACGGCGCTTAATTACCTTAAGAATGGAGGGGCCATTGGCATTTTCCCAGGTGGTACAGTCTCAACTTCTGCGAAACCNTTTTCCCAACCCTTAGATCCAAGTTGGCGGGCATTCACAGCGCGAATGATCTTGAAATCAAACCCCACTGTNGTCCCACTTTATTTTGAGGGTCATACAAGCCGTTTGTTCCAGCTCGCAAGTCATCTGCATTACACGCTGCGTATGGGATTGCTCATAAAAGAATTTAAATCGCGGGTTGATAGCCCTGTTAGGATTTCGATTGGCCAACCACTTAATTCAGATGAAATGGCAAGGCGTTCGCATGACCCAACTACCTTTATGGATTACTTACGCAACAAAACGTATGAACTTTCCATGAATGCCGACCTAGGGTGCCAATATGGTTATGAGTTTGAAGAAAGGTATAAATCATAATACAATTTGAAAACTCACCTTATCCACCGCCTTATCGATATATGCGCCTCCTCCACCCTACGCCTGATAAGAAGGACTTTGTCATTTCTGATATTGGGTATAGTTATGAAGGAGCTATACTGACATAAATGCACTTTTGTAAAATTTTTGTGAGGCTGAAGGTTTGTCATATTTAGTCACAAAAAATTTACATTAAATTTATATCGCTTTAGCAGTTTAGTGGGATGTGGTTGCTCCAAAAATTAATTTTCAAAGGCTAGTGGCTTTTTTGATTACTTAAGGAAAATATAATATGGCGCGTATTGCAATTAACGGATTAGGCCGTATTGGCAAACTGGTTTTAAGGGATCTTATAGATAACGGTGCTGGTGGAGATATAGTACTAATTAACGATCCAAACTCAACTGTTGAGCAACTTTCTTTGCTCATGGAGTTTGACTCAGTCCATGGTCGGTGGGAAAAAAGCATATCCTGGAAGGATGAGACCCTAGTTCTAGATGGACAAAAAATAAAAGTGTCTCACAAAAAGATTATTCAAGCAATTAACCTAAAAGAAAATGATATTGATGTAGTAATTGACTGCACGGGCCAGTTCAAAACAATCCCTAAAATAGAGCCATATTTTAGCGCAGGAGTTGAAAAGGTAATTATTAGCGCACCAGTCAAAGATAAAGGCGCACTGAACTTAGTATATGGAGTAAATCATGATTTGTACGACGGTTCTCAAAATCTAATTACTGCTGCGTCCTGTACAACAAATTGTCTAGCGCCCATAGTGAAAGTTATTCACGAAAATTTAGTTATCAAACATGGGTCAATAACGACGATCCATGATGTTACTAACACGCAAACTATAGTTGACCGACCGTCTAAGGACATGAGAAGAGCTAGATCAGCACTCAACAATTTAATACCAACATCGACCGGATCCGCAAAAGCAATTACAATGATCTATCCGGAGTTAAAACGTAAACTAAATGGGCACGCTGTACGTGTACCCCTGTTAAATGCATCACTAACTGACTGTGTCTTTGAGGTAGAACGCGCAACCTCAGAACAGGAAGTAAACTCCCTTTTTGAAGAAGCTTCAAATAAGTCTCTTAAAGGTATTCTTGGTTTCGAAAAACGTCCTCTTGTTTCCAGTGACTATACGAACGACCCGCGGTCATCGATTGTGGATGGCCTATCAACAATGGTCGTTAACAAAACTCAAGTAAAAGTCTATGCTTGGTATGATAACGAGTGGGGATACTCATGTAGACTAGGCGACATCACCCGCATGGTAGCAGGCTCACTTTGAACAAATCTATAAAACTGGAAAAACCATTGCGTGCCTACGCAACTGTGACCGCATCATACTGGTCATTTATGCTAACAGATGGCGCACTTAGGATGCTAGTCCTTCTGCATTTTAACGCCTTAGGCTTTTCCCCATTACAACTGGCCTGGTTATTTCTTTTGTATGAGTTAGCCGGGATAATAACCAATTTAAGTGCCGGTTGGCTCGCTGCGCGTTTTGGTTTGCTATCAACACTCTACAGCGGATTGATAATACAAATAGGAGCTCTAACCGCACTTATAGGCCTCGATAATACTTGGTCTGTAACTTCTTCTGTTGCTTTTGTTATGGCTGTTCAGGGCGCAGCAGGTATTGCAAAAGACTTGACCAAGATGTCTTCAAAATCAGCTGTTAAATTACTTGCACCCTCAGAAGACGGAACCTTGTTTAGGTGGGTCGCCATTCTGACAGGATCTAAAAATGCAATAAAAGGGTTAGGTTTTTTTCTAGGAGCGGCTCTTCTTGCCCTGGTGGGTTTCAAAGCAGCCCTTTGGATCATGGCGATTGGTCTCTTAATTATTTTGATCGCTATCTTTTTCAATATGCCACCTGGCTTGCCGGGGCGGTCAAAAAAAGCTGAAAGATTGACAGATTGGCAATCTAAAGATGCTCGCATAAATATTTTAAGTCTTGCACGCCTATTTTTATTTGGTGCCAGAGACGTTTGGTTTGTCGTCGGGCTCCCAATTTATTTTCAAAGCGTATTTTCGGATGGAACCCCTGAAGGCAATAGAGAAGCCTTCTTTTTGGTTGGTGGTTTTATGGCTATTTGGATCATAGGTTATGGCTTTGTTCAGAGCCTAGCTCCTCGTTTAATCGGTTCAAAAAATCAAGAATTGTCGATGGTAGTTGGGAAGGCTATTTCTTGGTCTGCTTTACTTGTGCCATTGCCGTTCGTTCTTTCAATAGCTGTATGGTTTGCTGACAGTTCATCCTCATGGCTTACGTTCACCTTAATCTTTGGACTTCTTATTTTTGGATTTATCTTTGCAATAAATTCCTCACTTCATTCATACTTAATCTTAGCATTTGGAGATACAGACCGGATAACAAGGGATGTTGGTTTCTATTACATGGCTAATGCAGCAGGCCGACTTATTGGGACATTATTGTCTGGTTTAAGTTATCAGTTTGGAGGTTTAGCCTGCTGCCTACTAGTTGCTGGGCTAATGACATTTTTAAGTTTGTTTACAGCAAAAAAACTTAAACACATTTAAATCTAATCTCTCTAAATTACTCCTTACACCAAGCCGACATTCATTAATTTTCGAATGCTGCAACTTCAGTTTCTTTTATTCATAACCTGTCATTTCTAGATAACCACGCCCAGCATGACTACCCGATATACCCACTGGCCCTTCCCAATAAGGGATAGACACATCCATCCAAGCGTTTGGCGTCAAAGCTAATACTTCAGCATCTAAATCTCTGTCAGGCAG
>NZGN01000099.1:0-24353 GCA_002691045.1 Marinovum sp. | reverse complement strand
TCCACGCATTTATGAATCTTTCACTAGACAAGTTTAATTATGATTGCTATACGACCATTTCCTGCACATAGATGCAACTTTAACATAGAAAGGTGGTGACAGCCACATGCAGGTTAGTGTTCGAGATAACAACGTAGACCAAGCTCTACGGGCGTTGAAAAAGAAACTTCAGCGTGAGGGTGTTTTTCGGGAAATGAAGCTTAAACAGCATTTCGAAAAACCTTCTGAAAAGAAAGCTCGTGAAAAAGCCGAGGCAATTCGACGTGCTCGTAAATTAGCTCGTAAAAAGGCTCAACGCGAAGGAATGATGTAAACACATCTTTACATATCTTTTGAAAACGGCCTACTTTCTAGTGGGCCTTTTTTATTGTAATATACTCTAGTAAATCTTTGGAACATACAATTTGTCAGGTAAAACCCTGCGTTCATAGTCCGGATTGAAAATCCGTTCAGGCAAGTTAACTGGCTCATGTTGAATCTCTTTATATGGGACCATGGATAGAATATGCTCAATGCAATTCAAACGTTCTCTTTTTTTATCATTCCCCTCAACAATATACCAAGGCGCTTCAGGAATGTTCGTTCTTGAAAACATTTCCTCTTTGGCCTTAGTGTAATCTTCCCAACGTATTCTACTCTCCAAATCCATTTCAGATAGTTTCCACTGCTTCATGGGGTCATGGATTCTCATGAGAAACCTTATTTGCTGCTCTTCATCAGAAATTGAGAACCAGTACTTTAACACTATTATACCAGATCGAACCAACATACGTTCAAACTCAGGAACATCATTGAAAAATTCCTCTACTTGTTGTTCTTTGGCGAACCTCATAACTCTTTCTACACCGGCGCGATTATACCACGAACGGTCAAATAAAACGATTTCACCACCAGCAGGAAGATGGGGTACAAATCTCTGGAAATACCATTGCGATTTTTCCCTTTCAGTTGGAGCAGGAAGAGCAACTACCCGAGCAACTCGAGGATCCATTCTCTGTGTTATTCGTTTAATAACGCTTCCTTTACCAGCCCCATCACGACCTTCACAGATTATTACAAGTTTTGAGCCAGTTTCTTTGACCCAATCCTGTAATTTTATTAGTTCCACTTGAAGTCTCAACAAATTACGATAGTAGGTCGTTTTATCCAACATGTTGGGATGCTTATCACGATAAATCTTTCGCATTTCTTCAGTCAAGACAGGAGCGTTAAACTCTTCTTCGAACATTTCATCCAAAGTGTCTTCTAACTCCGCCTCGATCCAACTTTTTGTTTTTTTTGTCATACGAAAATACACTCTCCAGAGCCAAAAACCCATATCGAATTATAACTCTTAAACTAAAATTCCGAAAGGGTCACGAATAAGTATAAATTTCTAAACTAAATGGGTAAAGCAGTTGTTTTAAACACGGTTCGCAATGCAAAAGACGACTGCATCTGCGCCACGCCCGGTAGTCTTGCCAAATATTGCCGATGAATTCGTGCAAAGTCTTCAGTACTTTCTGCAACAACTTTTAAAACATAGTCAGCAGTTCCAGCAGTGAGATGACACTCTAAAACATTTGGTATGCGGGCAACTTCCTTTTCAAAAGCATCTAAGACTTCATCTGCCTGGGCAGATAATGTAATTTCTACAAAAACGGTTGTAGGAACTCCCATTTTTTTCGCATCCAGAAGGGCTACATATTCTTTAACAATACCATCATCCTCTAATCTTTGGACACGTCGATAGCATGCAGACTGAGAGAGATTTATACTGTCAGCTAAATCAGCATTTGAAATTCTTCCCTGCTCCTGCAAAGCTTTAAGAATACGTTTATCGATTTCATCTAATTTCATAACATCAGTTTTCTATTGAAAGCAGAATTGATCAAATTTTCTTGTAAACATTTGTTCAATCAGCAATAAACACCAATTCTGTTAAACTCTTCCATCCAAAACATATTTTAGAATTTGAACCACTTGATCAGGATTTTCCACGACAGCTAACGCCGCTGCATCAACTTCTTTAAGAGCGTGCTGGTGCTCTTTACTGTGCATAATAATCAGAGATTTACCATTTGCCGCCGCAAAGCCAGCGTCAAAAGCCGCATTCCATTGCTTATATTTTTCACCAAATCGAACAACAACAATATCAGCATCCATAAGCCCTTTTCGGGTACGAATTGCATTTAGTTTTGCACCTTTATTGTCGTGCCAGAATTTATCTGGTTCACTTCCCATAATCATAACGCCGCAATCATCACTTAATTCATGATCTGTGATTGGACCGTCAAAAGTAACATTCAACCCTTGAGATCCGCTTATTATTTCCTGCCGCCAATTGGTATGAATCTCACCCGATAAATAAACTCTCATCTTTCTCTCCTAGGTCCGCAATATGCCACCAGTCGCATTTGTTACCTTTTCGATTACTTTTTTGCTTAATTCTTCAATTTCTGCATCAGTAAGGGTCTTTTCAAAAGGCTGAAGTCGAACAGTGATAGCGATAGACTTTTTTTCACTACCAATTTCTTCACCAATAAACTCATCAAAAACTTTGACGTCTTGAATCATTTTCTTATCAGCGCCCGCTGCAGCAACCACAAGTTCAGAAGCTTCCACTCTATCCGCAACAATAAATGCAAAATCACGCTCCACAGCTTGAAGATCAATCAAGTCTAACGCAGAACGAGTTGCACTATGATTTCTTGGAACGGGAATTGAATTAGGCCATATTGTAAAGGCTACAGCTGGACCCTTCACATCCAGTTCTTTCAATACTTTTGGGTGAATTTCTCCAAAAGTTGCAAGAACATTCTTTGGGCCCAAACATATACAACCATGCCGACCAGGATGCCACCAGCTGCTCCTACCTCTCTTAATTTGCACTTTTTGAGGCGCACCTAAAGCAGAAAGAGTGTTTTCTAGATCTGCCTTTGCATCGAAAACATCAATATTTCTTGCTTTCTCGTGCACACTTTTCTTACCTGTTTGGCCTACTAACAGTCCGGAGATTTGAAAATCTTGATCATCAGGCTCTCCACCGCGAAATACTGGACCAACTTCAAATAATGCAAGGTCATTAAAACCCCTTGCTTGGTTTCTCGAAGCTGCTTTTAAAAGGCAAGGCAACAAATCAGGCCTCATATGGCTCATGTCATTTGAAATTGGATTTTGCAGTTGGCTGCTGTTTGTACCACCGCTAAATAGGGTCGCTGATGCAACATCTATAAAGCTGTAAGATACACATTCATTATAACCCAGAGCCGCAAGGTTTCGTCTTGCCATCTGCTCACGTTTTTGAGCAACACTCAAAACCGGCTTTGGAATACCCAAGTCATTTCTAGGTAGTGGGATTCCTTTTAAGTTCGACAAAGAAGCAACTCGGGCAA
Source organism: Marinovum sp. (assembly GCA_002691045.1). GTDB lineage: Bacteria > Pseudomonadota > Alphaproteobacteria > Rhodobacterales > Rhodobacteraceae > Salinivivens. Next base: position 20,979 of record NZGN01000099.1, on the reverse strand, counting down.
TTTCTTCAACTATATCTGCTTCTCCTAACACATCGGGTCGCCAAGCTGGTACGAACGCTTTGTTCCCTTTCAGCTTAAAGCCTAAATTAGTTAAAATCTCCCTTTGCCGGCCCTCTGAAATTTTCATTCCTACAAGTGCCTGAACTTTATTTGGGTCAAATTTATAATATCGTGAAGTGTCAGGAACCTTGCCTGCCATTACTAAATCAGAGGCTTCTCCTCCGCAAAGCTCGAGTATTAGCTGAGTTGCAGCCTCAATTCCTACGGGCGTCCATTCTGGATCTATTCCACGCTCAAAACGATACCTTGCGTCTGAGTTAATCTTTAATTCGCGACCAGTGTAAGCTGTTCTCACAGGATCAAAAAATGCTGCTTCCAAGAAAACATTTTCAGTTTCGCTCGTGCAGCCAGAATTCAAGCCTCCCATTATGCCGCCAAGACTTTCAACACCAATCGAGTCTGAAATTGCAACCATACCAGGAGTTAACGTATATTTTTTTTCGTCCAATCCAATAAATTTCTCTCCGCCAGTTGCCTTATGAACTTTTAGAGTATTACCACCTATTTTATCTGCATCAAAAACGTGAAGAGGACGGTTTTGATCGTAAGTAAAATAATTTGTAATATCAACAAGTGTAGATATGGGACGCAACCCAATTGCTTTCAAATAGTCCTGCAGCCATTCTGGAGACTGTCCATTCTTCACCCCTTTGATAACGCGTCCAAAAAAAACCGGTGCGCTACTAAGAGTATCATTTTCAATTTTAACTGAAATTGGACATGGGAAACTACCCTGAACAGAGCTCACTTTATTTAATATCAATTTACCTAACCCACGAGCAGCCAAGTCTCTAGCTATTCCATGAACACCAAGTGCGTCAGGTCTATTAGGCGTGATAGCAATTTCTATGATGGGGTCGACTTTTGATGGTTTGTTTTCAGACAGCCAGTCAACAAACTTTTGCCCGACTTCTCCTGAAGATAATTCAATAATACCATCGTGCTCGTCACTCAGCTGCATCTCCCTTTCAGAACACATCATTCCGAAACTATCTACACCACGAATTTTACCAACCCCAATTGTCGTTTCTATACCCGGCACAAACACACCAGGCTTCGCTACCACAACCCATATTCCTTCTCGAGCATTTGGAGCCCCACAAATTATTTGAAGTTCACCTTCATCTGTTTGTACTTGGCAAACCCGCAACTTATCTGCATTTGGGTGCTGTTCTGCACTAAGCACCTTACCAATCGTAAACTTTTCTAATTTCTCAACTGGGTTTTCAACGCTCTCAACCTCTAATCCCAAGTCCGTTAGAGCGGAAAGTATTTCGTCTAAACTAGCAGAAGTATCTAAATGTTTTTTAAGCCAAGATAGTGTGAACTTCATAATCTTTCCTTATATCAACACCATACAGATTTCTTATCTGGAGAGACCCGAGTGCAGGTTAGGCTGCTCAAGAGAATTAAAGCCATAATGGCGAAGCCACCTCAAATCACTATCAAAAAAGGCTCTCAAATCAGGAACACCGTATTTAAGCATTGCAATTCTATCAATACCCATACCAAAAGCAAAACCTTGCCAAAGTTCAGGGTCAATGCCACCTGCCTGCAAAACCTTTGGATGAACCATACCGGATCCAAGGATCTCTAACCAATCATCACCTTCTCCAACTTTAAGCTGACCCTTGTCCCAAGAACACCGTATATCAACTTCGGCGGATGGCTCAGTAAAAGGAAAATGAGAAGCCCTAAATCTAAGCTCAACATCATCGACTTCGAAATACGCTTTTACAAATTCTTCCAAAACCCATTTTAAATTTGCCATAGATAATGACTTATCAATTGCTAATCCCTCTACCTGATGAAACATTGGCGTATGCGTTTGATCGTAATCAGCTCTATAGACGCCGCCAGGACATATCACCCGCACAGGAGCACCAACATTCTCCATAGTTCTAATTTGAACTGGAGATGTATGAGTTCTTAAAACATGGGGTGGTCTTTCATCATCCTTTGCACGATACATATAAAATGTGTCCATTTCAGCTCTTGCAGGATGATGACTTGGTATATTCAAGGCATCAAAGTTATACCAATCGGTTTCGATCCTCGGGCCTTCAGCTACTGAAAAATCCATGTTAGCAAATATCGCTATAACTTCCTCAGTTACTTGAGAAATTGGGTGGATAGAACCTTGAGACCTTTCGCGGGCAGGCAAGGTTACATCTAACCACTCTGATTGAAGGCGCTCATTCAGGTTTGAGTCTTCCAGTGCCACTTTTTTTGCAGATATGGCACTCATAATTTCGTTTTTTAATTCATTTAGTGCAGGACCAACACTCTGCCTTTCTTCCGATGACATTTGGCCCAATTCACGCATTTTAAGGCTGACCTCGCCTTTCTTACCCAAGGCAGCCAACCTTACGGTTTCCAAAGCGGCTTCATCATCAGCAGATTTGATCGCCTGGATATACTTATTGCGTAATTTTTCCATACCCACTCTCCAATGCACTCTTTTGTGTGCTAATGGAATAGAAACATAGCTGCAAGGCACCATTCAAACAAACCAAAACAGCACTCTTGAGTTTAGGCCAACTTTAAGCGATTATCAAAAGATGGCCTAATAACTAGCTTTCACGATAATGCTGATTTAGCTTGATCAACAATGGCGCCAAAAGCAGAAGGCTCATGTACAGCCAAATCAGCAAGCACTTTTCTGTCAACTTCAATACCAGCAAGGCTCAGACCGTTAATAAAACGACTGTATGTAAGAGACTCATCATGCGCTCTTACGGCAGCGTTTATTCGTTGGATCCACAAACTACGAAAATTTCGCTTCCTGTTATGGCGATCACGCGTTGCGTATTGATTTGCTTTATCAACTGCTTGTGTAGCTACTTTAAAAGTGTTCTTTCTACGACCGTAATAGCCTTTAGCTTGGTCAGTTATTTTTTTGTGGCGCCGGTGAGTTGTTACACCGCTTGTTACTCTAGACATAGATTAAAACCTCCCAACTATCGCGCATATGGCATCATGCCTTTGACGATCTTTTCGTCAGCAGCACAAAGAGTAGTCGTTCCTCTCGCATTGCGAATGAACTTGTTAGTACGTTTAATCATCCCGTGACGTTTGCCAGCTTGTGCTGTTTTTACACGCCCAGTCGCCGTGACTTTAAACCGCTTTTTACAGCTGGACTTAGTCTTCATTTTAGGCATTTCCGTCTCCTTTTATTCCAGGTTCGGTTACAATGCGACTCGGCATGCCAATAAAGCCGGACGCACCATTGAGAGCGTCGTATAAACCGTCGTTTTAATATTCGCAACCTGAATTTTGACTATTCAGGGTCCATTGCATAGATCATTCTTTCGTTACACGGAGCAACTCTAAGAATATTGGTTGTCCCCGTGATATTGAATGGCACACCTGCAGTAATCACAACCTGTTCCGTTTCATCAGCAAGTCCTTCTGCCAATGCAGCTCGCACAGCACTCACAACTGCTTCCTTAAAACGCGTTTTGTTGCCCGACAGAACACAATTCGTTCCCCAAGTTAAAGCAAGACGTCTAGCAGTTCCTATTTCAGATGATAAAGCTATGATAGGAACCCGTGGTCGCTCTCTTGCTGTCAGCAGTGCTGTTGTTCCCGTTTGTGTAAAACAACAGATGGCTTTGATGTCGGTAGTTTCAGCAATTTCTCGTGCAGCGGATACAATCCCGTCTGCTACTGAGTTTCTTTTGGCTCTTCTCGAAGCCTCCATGACTTCTGTATAAGTTGGATCACTTTCGACCTCGATCGCAACATTATTCATTGTCTCGACTGCTTGAATTGGAAATTGACCAGCTGCAGACTCTGCAGAAAGCATAATAGCATCAGAGCCTTCATAAATTGCCGTTGCAACATCCGATACTTCTGCTCGCGTTGGCATCGGGCTTTCGATCATACTTTCCAACATTTGAGTAGCCACGATAACCGGTTTTGCGGCAGCTCTACACTTTCGAACAAGCCTTTTCTGAATAGGAGGAACATTCTGAACAGGTAATTCTACGCCCAAATCACCCCTTGCCACCATTATCCCGTCAGAAACTTTTAATATATCCTCAAAACTTTTAACTGCTGAAGGTTTTTCAATTTTTGAAATTATTGCCGCTCTTCCTGCTACCAATTTAGATGCTTCAATAATGTCATCAGCTCGCTGGACAAACGACAGTGCGAGCCAATCGATACCCAAGCCACAAACAAAATCCAGATCGGCACGGTCCTTTTCTGAGAGTGCTGCCAATGGCAAAATAACATCAGGAACATTTACACCTTTCCTGTCAGAAATTTCGCCACCAATTACGATTGAACAATCCGCAAAATCTGGGCCACATTTTTCAACTGTTAGCTTTATTTTTCCATCATTTATAAGTAAATGAGCACCTTCATGAAGAGCCTGAAAAATCTCTGGATGCGGTAACTGAACACGATGTTTACTACCTTTTTCATCCAATAAATCCAGCCGAAACTTTTCACCAACAATTAGTTCTTCAACTCCACTTGCAAATTCTCCAACTCTTAACTTTGGTCCTTGTAAATCGGCCAATATCGCTATTGGGCTATCAAGCTCTTTTTCAATCTGACGAATTATTTGGTGCCGCGTTGCTATTTCATCGTGACTTCCATGGCTCATGTTTAACCTAAAAACATCAGCACCAGCCAAATGAAGGGCTTTTATAGTTTCATAATCGCTAGAGGAAGGGCCCAAAGTGGCTACTATTTTTATATTACGCTGTCTTCTCATTTTTCAACCTTCACCCTAGGTTTGTATAATTCTAAATGTTAGCGATAACAATTATTGGCACTTATGCCCTAAAAGGTGTATCATGGCAACTTAAGTAATTACCAGTGCTACCCAGCTGAATCCTTATGAAATATACACCGTTTGAAATTTATAAAAATAGCGTCAAAGGTCCTTGGGTTATTATTTGTGATCATGCTTCCAACTATGTACCTAAAAGCGTGGCTAACGGAAAATTAGGTATCAATGAAAGTGAAATGAACAGGCATATCGCATTCGATATTGGGGCAAAAGGTCTAGCTTTAGAATTAGGGAAAAATCTTGACGCTCCAGTAGTCTGTTCGAATTTTTCACGATTGGTTATAGATCCCAACCGTGGAGAAAAAGATCCAACCTTAGTTATGCAATTATATGATGGTACGATAATTCCGGCAAACCAGGCTATTAATAATTTAGAAATAGAGCGTCGGTTAGATCTTTTTTACAGACCGTATCATAACGCAATAACTCACCTTTTAGACTGCTTTAAAAACCCAATAATTATTTCCATTCATTCCTTTACACCAAAATTGAAAGGAAAAAAAACACGGCCATGGCAAATTGGTTTGCTTGCTGCTGATGACCGTCGTTTCCATAATGCGCTATTGAAAAGTTTTGAGAGCGAACCTCAACTCTGCATCGGCGATAACAAACCATACATCGGCAAGTTACCAGGCGATACAATCGACAAGCATGCAATTAAAAACAAAAGACTAAACACATTGATCGAGATTAGAAATGATTTAATTAAAACTGAAACTGAGCAAAAAGCCTGGGCAGAGATCATTACAAAAAATCTAATTCAAGCAAAGGAATTTTTAAATGGATGACGCAATGAGAACAAAACTTGAAGCAGCTGCATTTAGAGCCTTGCAAAAGCATTTGATGGAAGAACGCCCTGATGTACAGAATATAGATCTGATGAATTTAGCTGGGTTTTGCCGAAACTGTTTATCAAGGTGGTTTCAAGAGGCAGCAAAAGAAAACGGTATAGACTTGAGCAAAGAGGAAGCCCGAGAAATCTTTTATGGAATGCCAATGGATGAATGGAAAACAAAATATCAGTTAGAAGTAAATTCAGAAACAGAAGCAAAATTTCAAAAAGCATTTTCTGAAAATGTAAAATCCACAGATTAAAAATATTAATCAAGAATATCTTTTACTGATTACAAGTAGGATTACTGCTTTGCTTTAATATTCTGCAGGAGAGGTAAGACGCGCGCCATATCTGGGCCCCGTTCCTTGCCAGTGAGCGCAAGACGGAGAGGCATGAATAAAGATTTACCTTTGCGGCCAGAATGTTGTTTGACTTCCTCAGTCCAATTGGACCAGGTGTGTTCATCGAAGGGCATAGCAGGCAATATCGACATTGCTCTCTCAATAAACTCTCTATCCTCTTCCTTAATGACCGGTTCAGCACCTATTGAGAAAACTTCCCACCAATCAGATAAATCATTCAACGTATCGATGTTCTCTTTTGTCAGATCCCAAAAGGACTGGGCTAAAGTTTTTGGTACACCAATAGATTCAAGCTTTGATTGAACATCTTTCAGTTGCAAGGTTTGAAGATAACGATGGGTTAGAGGGTAGAGGTCTTTTTCATCAAATTTAGTTGGTGCTGATCCAAAAGTGGAAAGGTCAAATTCTTCGGTAATCTCATCTAATGATAAACGTAATTCAATTGGCTGAGATGAACCTAAACGCGCCATTAGGCTGCATAAAGCAGGTGGCTCAATACCTGCGTCTCTTAAATCTTTTAGTGCTAGAGTCCCCAATCTTTTAGATAATGCCTCTCCGCCAGGCCCAGTCAAAAGTGAATGATGAGCAAAATTAGGTACCTCACCACCAAGCCCTATAATCATTTGGATTTGGGTTGCTGTGTTTGTAACATGGTCTGATCCACGAACTACGTGGGTAATACCCATGTCTATGTCATCGACAACAGATGCCAAGGTATATAGGTATTGACCATCAGCGCGTATTAAAACTGGATCCGAAACTGAAGCTGCATCGATAGATAGATCTTTTAGAATTCCATCCGTCCATTCTATGCGGTTTTGCTCAAGCTTAAACCTCCAATGACCATTACCGCGTTCATTTTTGAGATTTAACTTTTCCTCATTTGATAATAACAACGCAGCTCGATCATAGACGGGAGGTTTTCCCATATTGAGCTGCTTTTTCCGTTTTAGGTCTAACTCTGAGGGAGTTTCAAAACATTCGTAAAGAACCCCTTTAGATCGCAACTTATCTGATGCAGAATCATATAAATCTAATCTCGCAGATTGATGCTCAACGCGATCCCACTCTAACCCTAGCCACTCTAAATCCTTCTTTATAGCGTCTACATACTCCCGTTTCGATCTCTCCGGGTCAGTATCATCAATTCTAAGAATAAATTGACCCTTGCTTTTCTTAGCAAGAAGAAAGTTCATAAGTGCCGCTCTAACGTTTCCGATATGCAAGAAACCCGTCGGTGAAGGAGCAAAACGCGTTATTACCATAAATCATCTCCTGATAATGTTGCTTTTTCACAAGTGCCAGAATTTGTCCAGCACTCAAAAGGTTAAGAATTTTGAAGGACACCATTTATAACTAACTATGGGAAAAATAAAAAATATATTGATTATAGGATCAAGTTAACTCTTTGATGGTTCTAACTATGACAAATAAAAATAAACCAATCGTAATAGTCGGGGCTGGCATCGTCGGCGTATCAACTGCACTTTGGCTTCAAAAAAATGGCGAAGAAGTGACATTGATTGATAGCTCACAACCAGGCACTGGAGCCAGTTTTGGTAATGCGGGTCTATTGGCCCAGTGGGCAATGGTGCCCGTTAACGTTCCAGATTTATGGAAATCAGCGCCAAAATATTTACTTAGCAAATCCTCTCCAATTTTTATGAGATGGAGCTACTTCCCAAAATTACTGCCGTGGTTAGTTAAATTTATGGCAAATGCTACAGAAAGCCGTTCCCGCACGATTATTGAAAACCTTACACCCCTTGTTCAAGATTCTGTTGATCAGCACAAAAATTTAGTCAGAGGCACTCAGGCGGAAAAGTGGTTGCATGACAGCAAATTTAGTTACGTATATAAAACACATGATGCATTTAAAGCTGATGCATATGGATGGGCAATCAAGTCTAACCTAGGGTTTATTCCAAATCTGATTTTAGACAATGATGTACGTGATGAAGAACCCAGTCTTTCACCTGAAATCAAGTGTATGGCAGTACTAGAGGGACAAGGACACATTACCAACCCGTTCGGATATGTGTCAGAATTATTCGGAGTATTCAAAAAAAACGGTGGAAAGTTTGTTAATAAGGCAGTCAAAAATCTTAATTTAGCTGATGGAAAGATTCGATCCGTTCAATTGGATGATGAAGAAATACTGTGTCAAAAGGCAATAATAACTTCTGGTATCTGGTCAAAAAATCTTGTCCAAAACCTGAACATAAAAGTTCCGTTAGAAACAGAAAGGGGCTACCACATCATTTATGAAAAACCATCGATTGAACCACGCAACCCTATGATGGTCACTGAAGGAAAATTTGTAGTTACGCCGATGACCACAGGCCTAAGGTGTGCTGGAACTGTCGAATTAGGAGGCTTAAACGCACCAGCTTCAAAAAAACCAATAGATTTCATAAAGAAGGTAAGCCAGAAAACTTTTCCCGAACTTAAGTTTGAAAATATTTCAGAATGGATGGGCTTCAGGCCAACTTTACCTGATAGCCTTCCAATGATTGGAGAAGTAGATAACACTGGAATTTTCACTGGGTTCGGTCACCAACATATTGGTATGACCTCGGGTCCAAAAACAGGCTTCATTTTATCTCAGTTAGTTACTAACAGAAAACCAAATTTAGATATAAGGGGATATAGCCCTGACCGTTTTAATTAAGCTAATCAATAAACTTTACACAGACTAATCGTACTTGCGTAAGTCTTCAATGATTAGCCCGTCCCTAGGCAGCGATCCAGGGCTAACAAGTTCTACAATACCCTTTAATTTTAAAATCGATATAATAGATGAATTGAATGCTTCTGGATCATTATTTTCCGTTTCAATTTTAACGGTCATAACATCCATTTCCCCTTCCCGCGTAGCAACAATTCGAGCCCTATGGATATCCTTATGGCTTGATACAAGATCAGCGACTTGTTCTGGACGCACAAACAAGCCTTTTATTTTTGTTGTTTGATCCGCTCTGCCCATCCATCCTTTAATTCGGATATTAGTTCTACCACAAGAAGACTTGCCGGGCAAAAATGCGCTTAAATCACCAGTTGCAAAACGGATCAAAGGGTAGTCTGCGTTAACTGACGTTACTAGTACTTCTCCAACTTCGCCCAAAGGCACTGGGTTCCCAGTTCCTGGGGTGACAATTTCAACAATAACACCCTCGTCAACGACCATCCCATCTAAGGCTTCGGTTTCATATGCAATATTTCCAAGGTCAGCCGTCGCATAATTTTGTCTGCAAATAATACCTCTATCTAAATATTCCTGCCGAAGAGATGGGAATAAGGCGCCTCCTCCCACAGCAGCCCGGGTAAACGATAGGCTTACCCCCATTTCATTAGCTTTATCTAAGATAACTTTGAGATAATCGGGTGTTCCAGTGTAAACATTTGATCCAATATCTGATGCAGCTTTGACTTGTAATTCAGTCTGGCCGACACCTGCAGGCACAACTGCTGCTCCTACTGCCCGAGCGCCACTTTCAAAGATCATACCAGCGGGAGTTAGATGATAACTAAAGCAATTATGGACAATATCACCCTTTCCAATATTAAGGGCATGCAAGAAGCGACCAATACGCCACCAATTGTGGCTCACATCACCAGGCTCATAGATTGGCCCAGGGGACTGAAATATATATGCGAAATCGGATGGCGATTTACCAGAATAACCTCCAAGAATATTTTTCTTTGACTGCTTTTTAGACAACTCCGATTTGCGCAACACAGGCAGTGAAGTCAGGTCATCCAAAGAGGTAAAATTTGATATGCTATCAAAGCTTAGTGTTTCTTTATAACCAGCAAGATCAGAAGCTGATTTAAGTATATCTTTGAGTAGTGCGGTATTTTGAGCTGACCTTTGATCGTCACTACGTGTTTCCAAATCGTCAAAAAACACCATATTGTACTCTTTTCGCTAAATTGAGTTTAAGAAAGCCAACGCTTCCTTCGACGATAACTTCTTACGTCCCTGAAGGACTTACGACCTTCTTCTGACATCCCCAAATAAAATTCTTTAACGTCTGGGTTCTCCCGTAGTTCTGCGGCTTCTCCATCCATAACAACTCGACCCGATTCAAGTATGTAACCGTAGTGCGCATAGCGAAGCGCCACGTTAGTGTTCTGCTCAGCTAATAAAAATGTCACACCTTCGTTTTCGTTAACAGACTTTACGATTTCAAAAATTTGTTCCACTAGTTGCGGAGCCAAGCCCATAGACGGTTCATCAAGTAAAATGGTTTCGGGTTTACTCATCAAGGCACGACCAATAGCGCACATTTGCTGTTCACCACCAGAAGTGTAGCCTGCTTGGCTTTTCCTTCTGTCTTTAAGACGCGGAAAATAATTATAAACCATCTCTAAATCTGCTTCAATTGCGCCTCTACCATCCCGACGCGTGTAAGACCCCGTAAGAAGATTTTCCTCAACTGTTAAATGTTCAAAGCAATGTCGACCTTCCATCACTTGAACCACACCTCGTTTTACCAAATCTGCAGGCTCGCTGTGCGCAATGTGGTCTCCTCGATATGTTATATGTCCTTTCGTAACTTCGCCCCGTTCAGACTTCAATAAATTCGAAATAGCTTTCAAAGTTGTTGTTTTGCCAGCTCCATTCCCCCCAAGTAATGCGGTGATACCACCCTTGGGTACATTGAGCGAAACACCCTTTAAAACAAGAATTACGTGATTATAGATCACTTCGATATTGTTTACTTCTAACAAGTTTTCATGATCTTGAGTTTGGTCGAGCATAAAATATCTTTTCTATTTGATTAGTTGTAATGGTCCCCGCGACACCGCAGGGACCATTATTTTGCTTAATTACAATTAGGTGAGAGATTATTCTCTGCAGCAAAAGCACCACTGTCTTCATCTATGAGTGGTTGAATCACACTCATATCAGATGCCTGAAAATCGCTTACAATTGACCATTTTCCTGCACCAGCATCCCACTGGGCAACCGCAACCATGCCATCACCACCATGGTTTTCACAGCTTACGCTAAAGCTTGGACCAAAGCCTGCAAGTCCAAGCTCCGCCATTCTTGCATCAGTCATCTCCATAGCTTCAAAACCTTTGATCATATCACCTTGGGAAATGTTACTTTTTCCAGCGATTTCCTGAGCTTTTCTTGCTGCTTCAGTTATCAACATAGCGTTGTACATACCTCTGTTATAAAGCACTGTACCAACTTGGTCACCTGCTCCAGCCGCTTTGCCTCTATCCACAACATACTTTTGAATGTCATCAAAGATAGGGAAGTCGCTGTTAACAGCATGGAATGCCAAAGCTTTGTATCCGTCAGCCTTTGCGCCTGCTGGCAACACATCGTTCTCAGAACCTGACCACCAAACACCAATGAAATTTTCCATTGGGTATCTAATATTTACAGCTTCCTGGATAGCGACCGGATTCATAACACCCCAGCCCCACATTATCACATAGTCTGGCTTTTCACGACGTATCTGCAACCACTGTGACTTCTGTTCTTGACCTGGGTGGTCTACAGGAAGAAGAGTTAAATTGTAACCATGCTTTTTAGCAAGTTCTTCGAGGGTACGAATTGGTTCCTTACCATAAGCCGAGTTGTGATAAACAAGTGCTATATTCTTACCTTTGATATCATTATTATTGATATCCAACAAATGCTTGATAGCAACTGAGGCACCATCCCAATAGTTAGCAGGGAAGTTAAACACATTTCTAAAAATTTGACCGTTTTTAGCTGAAGTACGGCCATAACCCATAGTATGTAGCGCTATTCCATCCGCTGTTACTTTTGGGATAAGCTGGTAGGTTATACCAGTTGACAAAGGTGAGTATGACAATACGCCTTCGCCTTTTGTTGCCTCATAACACTCCACACCTTTTTCTGTGTTGTAAGCCGTTTCGCACTCAATTACTCTTATGCTTTCTCCACCAATACCGCCGTCTCTCTCTTGTAGAAGAGTGAAATAGTCTAGGTACCCATCAGCAAATGGAATACCGTTGTTTCCATAAGCACCTGTTCGGTAGCTCAAAGCAGAAAATGTCAACTCCGCCATTACGGGCGTCGCTGCCATAAATCCCGCAATCACTGCGGAAAGTAGTTTCTTTTTCATCGGTTTTATCCTCCCATAATGGTTTCCGACGTTCGTATTTATTGGGTGTCAACCCAACCTTCAATTTAGCCCTAATGAGGGAAGGGCCAAAGCCTTAGTTTTTCTTTAGCAACTCGCCACAACTGAGCAATTCCATGTGGCTCTACTATAAGAAACACTATAATTAAAAAGCCTACAATCATAAACTCTAAATGGGCGGCCAAATCAGTCGGCCATCCCAAACCAGTGACGAGAACATTTTTCAGAAGCACAGGTAAAAGAACCAGAAATGCAGCTCCTGCAAAGCTACCAAAAATTGATCCTAGTCCACCTATTATAATCATAAACAAAACTAAAAACGATTTATTTATACCAAACACTTCGCCAACTTCGACAGCACCTAAGTAAACTGAGAAAAATAGAGCGCCAGAAACACCAACAAAAAAAGAGCTGATTGCAAACGCACTGAGCTTAGCTGTTAGTGGATTCACGCCTATGATCTCAGCAGCAATATCCATATCTCTAATTGCCATCCATTTTCGACCCATTGCTCCGCGCGTTAAATTTCTGGCTACAATTGCCGATAAGGTAACGAAAACCAGGCAAAAAAGATAAACAGCCCAAGGTTCCGTATTAGCTCCGGTAATCGGTATTCCAAACAAGGTTCTCTCCGGGGAATTAATTTGGCCTGAAGCGGAATAGTTATAAAACCATGGAACTCGATTAAACAACCAAACGAGAAAAAATTGCGCAGCTAAAGTCGCAACAGCCAGATAAAAACCTTTTATTCTTAATGAAGGCAAACCAAACAAGACGCCCACAAAGGCTGTAATACCCCCAGCAAGCAATATATGCACCACCATACTAACCTCTGGAAAAGCCGTCATTAATTTATATGTCGCATAAGCCCCAACAGCCATAAAGCCTCCCGTGCCCAGCGAAACTTGACCACAATAACCCGTGAGAATATTCAATCCAATTGCGGCGATTGAATAAATTAAAAAAGGTAAGAAAATTGCATTTACCCAGTAGTCATTAAGTAAAAATGGAATTATGGCGAAAGCAATGACCAAAATAGCATAGTATCTATACCGATCAAATTTTATTGGGAAAGTCTGACTATCCTCCCGATATGTCGTACTGAAATCTCCAGCCTCACGATATAACATAATCTAAACCCTCTCGATGATCTTTTCGCCAAACAAACCTTGCGGGCGAAAAACCAGTAGTAATAAAGCTAAAACATAGGCAAACCAATTTTCAGTTGCGCCTCCAATAATTGGACCTACAAGAAACTCAAATAGTTTCTCACCCACTCCAATTATCAATCCACCAACGATAGCTCCAGGGATAGATGTAAAACCACCGAGCATTAAAACAGGTAATGCCTTCAAAGCTATCAAAGATAAAGAAAACTGAACGCCTGATTTAGTACCCCACATAATGCCTGCCACAAGTGCTACAAAGCCAGCAACCGACCAAACCATTATCCATATAAAGTTTAGGGAAACACCAACAGATAAGGCAGCTTGGTGATCATCGGCAACGGCGCGCATTGCCCGACCTTCTTTGGTATACTGAGCAAAAATAACTAATCCGCTAACAAGTATTACAGCTATAACGGTCGCAACTATGTCTAAATTATCTATAAAGAAACCATAATCAAAAATGTTGTAGGTTGTCTCATCAATCCACAAATTAATTCCCTGAGGCAATCCGACGTCTAACTTTTTGATTTCGGAACCCCACATCATATCGCCCAGGCCCTCCATAAAGTAAGCCAAACCAATAGTTGCCATAAATAAAATTATTGGCTCCTGCCCTACTAAATGTTTGAAAATTATACGCTGAACCAACCAGGCCAACACCACCATTACCGCAACGGTTGTTATTATCCCCACTAAAGCAGGTAAGTGCCATCCAAAATGGTGCACTTTAGTTCCTAGCACAGCATTTATCAAATGTGCAAAAGGAACTTGCCCTTCCATAACACCCACCAGTGTCATAGCTGCAAATAGTGCCATCACACCCTGGGCGTAATTAAAAATACCAGATGCTTTGTAAATCAAGACAAAACCTAAGGCCACCAATGCGTAAAGCACACCAGCCATTAGCCCGTTAAAAAAGACTTCGATAGCATATATCAACTGGTCAGGCATTTTTTATTCCCCATTTTTCGTTTTTAAGATGTTGGTCTTTTAAAAATTTTGTTATTTTTTTAGTCATGGCTGACACCAAGATAAGCATCAATTACAGCTTGATTATTTCTCACTTCGCTGGGTGTTCCATCCCCAATTTTCTTACCGTAATCCATAACAACGACTCGATCAGATAGATCCATCACAACACCCATATCATGCTCAATAAGAGCTATTGTTGTTCCAAACTCATCGTTAACATCCAAAATAAAGCGGCTCATATCTTCTTTTTCTTCAACATTCATTCCCGCCATTGGCTCATCTAAAAGTAAAAGTTTCGGCTCTGATGCTAGCGCTCTTGCCAATTCAACTCGTTTCTTAAGACCGTATGGAAGCCGAGAAACCGGTGTTTTTCTAATCGATTGAATTTCGAGAAAATCAATAACTCTTTCACATATTTCACGGTTTTCTATTTCTTCTCGCTCTGCTTTTCCTCGCCATAAAGCCTGCGAGATAAAGCCTGAATTCATTTGAGTAAGTCGCCCAGTCATCACATTGTCCAACACACTCATACCCTCAAAAAGTGCAATGTTTTGAAACGTCCTAGCAATTCCTTGTCTAGCTACTTCGAAGGGCTTGAGCGGTGGCCGTTTTTCACCTCTAAAAAATACCTCACCCTCTTGTGGCACATAAAAGCCTGACACAACATTGAGCATAGAGGATTTTCCTGCGCCATTGGGTCCAATAATGGCCCTGATCTCACCCTCTCTAATATCAAACGTTATGTCTTTTATTGCGGTTACTCCGCCAAACCGAAGGGTGATATTTTTCATCTCCATAACGACACCACCGATTTTACGGCCGTCTTCTGTAATGTATCCATCGTCAGTATTCAAAATACACCTCTTACTGAGCAGCTATATCTGCAACATTGTTTGTCATTGCATCTTTGATTTCTAATGTGGCGGAAATTTTACCCTTTCGGCCGTCTTCATAAGTAACTTCTGTTTCGGTAAAAACTGACGTCGACCCATCATATAAAGCTTTTATTAAATCTTCAAATTTGTCCGCAATAACTTTCCGTCTTACTTTTCGAGTACGGGTTAATTCTCCATCATCAGCATCCAATTCTTTATGTAACACCAAAAAACGATGAACCTGACATCCAGCCAACATTTTGTCCTTAGCGATGGATGCATTTACTTCCTCAACGTGAGACTGAATTGTTTCAAGCACCTTGGGGTGTCCAGCTAATTCTTGATAGCTCGAGTAAGCGATATTGTTGCGCTCAGCCCAATTTCCAACCGCTGACAAATCTATATTGATGAAAGCGACACATCGTTTTCTACTAGCTCCAAAAACAACAGCTTCTAAAATATTTGGATAAAATTTCAGCTTATTTTCGACATATTTGGGGGCAAACATTGAACCATCAGACATTTTTGCAACGTCCTTAGCTCTATCAATTATGCGCAAATGCCCTGTATCTTCTTCAAAAAACCCTGCGTCACCAGTAGCAACCCAACCTTCGGAGTCCTTAGTATCCGCTGTGCTTTTTGGGTTTTTGTAGTATTCTACGAAAGTTCCTGGGCTTTTATAGTAAACTTCACCATTATCGCCTATCCGAACTTCTACACCTGGTGTCGGCACTCCAACGGTATCCCCTCTAACTTCACCATCAGGGTGTTGGGTTATATAAACTGATGCTTCAGTCTGCCCGTAGAGCTGTTTAAGGTTAATACCTAACGATCGATAAAACTCAAATATTTCAGGCCCAATCGCTTCTCCAGCGGTGTACCCAACGCGCACCTTACTAAACCCTAAAGTGTTTTTTAATGGCCCATAAACTGCCAATTCACCTAAAAGATATTTAAGTTTACTCCCAAACCCCACCGACTTCCCATCTAAAATGTCGGAGCCAACACGCCGAGCATGCGCCATGAAGTAGTCAAATAACCATTTTTTAAAACGACCAGAGTCCTCCATCCGTATCATCACGTTCGTAAGTTGCATTTCAAAAATACGAGGCGGTGCAAAATAATACGTAGGACCAATCTCTCGTAAATCTGTTGCAAGAGTATCAGCGCTTTCCGGACAATTTACACAAAAACCGCTCCACATGGCTTGTCCGACAGAGAAAATGAAGTCTCCTATCCACGCCATTGGAAGATATGCTAAAATTTCATCGTCTCTTTTGAGGTTGTCAAACTCACACGTCGTTTTGGCAGTCTCTATTATATTCGCGTTTGACAACACGACACCCTTAGGCTTTCCAGTTGTTCCCGAGGTATAAAGCATCACGCATATCGCGTCATAAGATATTGCAAATTCTCTTTTTTTCAAAGTCGAACGAGAACTGTCACCACAGTTTTTTCCACTCTCCATTACCGAAGAGAATGAATGCAGTTTTGAGTGATCGTATTTTCGAAGACCGCGTCCATCTAGATAAATCATTTGCTCAAAATCTGGGAGTTTTGGCTGAATTTCTAAAACTTTGTCTACTTGCTCCTGATCACCAGCAACGACGAATTTAGCGCCACAGTGGGCTAGCACATACTCCATCTCTTCAGCAACGGCATCTTGATATAAAGGGACCGGTATACCTCCTGCCATTTGTATAGCGATCATACTTATATAGAGGTCTGGGCGGTTGCGGCCTATTATTGCAACGAAGTCGCCTGTTTCTATTCCCAGTTCAATCAAGCCAAGACCGAAACTTTCAGCTTCATCAAGTGCCTTAGACCAAGACCAAGTCTGCCAAATTCCAAATTCTTTTTCTCTGAAAGCTGCTGAATTTCCAAAACTTTTTGCATTTCTACGCAATAGAGCAGGTATTGATACCATATTGTTGGTACCTGTATCAGTTTGAACCAATGATGTTTCCTCCCAGTAACATCTAAAAGAATAAGCGTTAAAAAAAAAATTCAACCCTGTAATCTTTTTTTGAGTATGGACAATCGTCTTAACTGAAAAATCCAAAATATCCAAGAATAAAAAAATATTTAATTACAAATACTTCGAGAAGTCAAAAAGAAATTTTTATTAACTGACTCAATCAATCAAACATCACAAATCAAGACTTGAAAATGGTATGTATTTTACTTTGTCTCCAAGTTTTACGGTAACGTTGTCATCCGGCAATTCTACAAAACCTGTTGCCCAAGCCAGCCCACTCGTCAAACCAGAACCTTCAGATTTAAAAATTTCTACTTTGTCTCCCGCTAATCTTGCTCGAAGAAACTCTCGACGACCTGATTTTTTAGACTTTTCAAAAGCTGCTGAAACATAAAAAGCCTGCGGAACAAGCCACTGGCCACCAGAAAGTTTAGATATCGCTGGTCGCACAAATACTAACGCACAAGTAGCAGCTGCAACCGGATTTCCAGGTAACCCAAAAATAGGTGTATTCCTCCAAAACCCCATGGCCATAGGCCTCCCAGGTTTGATAGCTATCCTCCATTCAGTAATTATTCCTTCTTTGTTAAGTAACAAAGCAAGATGATCTTCATCTCCTGCAGATGCACCTCCGGACGTGATTAAAACGTCAAAGGTTTCTGACGCCTCGTTCAACTTATTACGAAGCGTTTCTAAATTATCTGGAACTTTTCCGAGCTCAGTGACCTGAACCCCCCAATTACTTAATAAACTTGTGAGCATCGGAGAGTTTACATCAAAAACTGATCCTGCTTTTAGATTTTGTTGAAAATCGATTAATTCATCACCTGTTGAAAAGACCCCTACGCTAAGCCTTTTATAAACTTTTGCTTCTTTTATTCCCGCAGATATAGATGAGGCAGCCATAAAAATAGTAAGCCGATCACCTTTGCTGGCAATTAGCTGCCCTGTCTGCAAATCCTCACCAACTAATCGTGTGTTCGACCCAGGTTTTAGTGAGTTAAAGAAAGAAATTTTACCATTTTGAAAACTAATGTCTTCTTGTAACACAACCGTATCAGCCCCTGATGGCAGAACTGCTCCTGTAAATATACGCAATGCCTCGCCAGATCCTATTACTTCAAAAAATGGTTGCCCTGCTGCTGATCTGCCTTCTTTCAAATCCAGAACTTTTTTTTCAGAAGCGTCTGTAGGATCACAACGAAAAGCATATCCGTCTACTGCTGAATTTGAGAATGGTGGAGAATTCGAAATTGCCACTAAATCACCAGCTAGAACTCTTCCTATCGCTTGATTAATTGGTAGAATTTCTGCTTCAGCAATGGGTGTTAAGCTCTTTTCAAGATGCGATAAAGCTTCGTCTAGAGGAGTCCAATCTACCCCCTGTGGTAAAGCGAAACAGTCATTCCTTAATTTCTTGGCTTTGTTCATTTTATCAACTTGTCAAAGCTTAAGCCAACAATCCAGCCCTCTTCCAAAACTTGCTTTTCTAAGTGGCTCGGTATTTTAGTTAAAAGCTGGCCTTCCACATTTAATTTATTCAGATTTTCAATGGTTCTATACGTTTGATATGCGTCAACAATATCATGACAAAACGCTTTTGGGTTAGATTTAATTTCAATATCTNTTGGTAACTTGAAAAGGCTTGGGTATANCTCACCTAANACAATTTGAGTGGAATTAAACCCCTGATCAAAAGGCCAAACGCTTATCTCTTTACCAAATTTTTCTCTCAATTTCTGAAGGTGAGGTATNCCNATNAGGGTTTGTGAGCCTACAGCACCAGTTGTAAANANCTTCCATACACTATGAGCCGATCTGGCATATTTTTCACAAAGTCTAAATTCACTCAGTCCACACTCTGTTCGCTCAGTCCCTTTGTGGGGNAGCCCGTTGAGATTTAAATTTTGTGGNCACCCCCAAAATGGGCCGATTCCATCAAACTTTGAATTCAATTTCTCAGCCACTTCAAATCTATTATTTGAATTGTCGCTATGATCAGAAATCTCTTTTTTTAATAGTTCCCAAATGGAAAAAGGGCTTGAAGAATACCCTAAATTACTTGCAAAACCCGCAGGATAACCAAACGCAAAATCAAAACCAACAAAAAGACGTTCACGCTGGGCTAGGGAGTTTTCGATGAGATTATTGACAAATTTTATAGCTGTTTTTCGAGTTCGAAAATATTCTGTATTTTGAATTTTGGAATTTTTTGAATGGCAAATATAAATTGCATCTTTGGTTGGCGCCTTGGGTGACGGCGAAGAACGGGCTGACCAGTCTACTACAACCAGATTATCAAAGCTCAAGATAATTTCCTATAAAGTCCGCTACACCTACCGTGTCGTTTAAATTTAATTGAGTTTTATTGATATTAATATTTGTGTCAGTAGCCAAAGCGATTATTGTTTGATCATTTTCCGCAATTAAACGTTGATCTTTTGCTTGCCTTGCAACCTCAATCTTTGGGTGTCTTTCTTGTTTAAAGCCCTCAACTAAAACCAAATCAACTTTAGATAATTTTTTCATTAAGTCTTTGAGTCTAATTTTTTCATCATCATTATTTTCATGCATTAAGACCCACCGTTTGCTTGATGCAACAATCACCTCTTGAGCACCAGCCTGTCTGTGGCGAAAACTGTCTTTGCCAGGTTGATCAACATCAAAACCATGATGTGCATTTTTAATAGTGGAAACGGAAAAATTACGACTTTTGAATTCCTTAACAAGGCGTTCCATAAGATGCGTTTTTCCGGAATTTTTCCATCCAGTAATACCAAATACTTTCAAAAGGCCCCTATCCTTTGCTGAGCTTCTACCAAGTCACTATGAGTATTAATGTTAAAAAATGGATCATTTTTTAATGTGGGAAATAAAATGGTTTTGGCCGAATGCTTATCAGCCCATAAAACGATTTTTTTTACACCAGCATGAATATTCTCTTCTAAATCATCAGCGAGTGAAACTGACCACAAACCAAAAGTCGGGTGTCGTATTAATTTATTGTTTTGTTTCGTCGCTGCGATGGATATTAGAGGGGTCTCCTTAGAACCCTCATCTAATAATTTAGTTAGCAAGTCCAAAGGGAAGAATGGGGTGTCAGAAGCAACCGTTAAAATTGACGTAAATCCATTTTTTTCTGCAAAACGCATGCCTGATAGAATACCAGCCAATGGACCAACATGCCCTTGGATCGTATCGGGAATAACGTCGATTTCCAAATCGGAAAACCTTTCAGGATCACCATTTGCGTTCAATACGATTGTTTCTAACTGCAAACTCAAACAATTAACCACAATATCTAAGATAGTATTATCACCAATCTTTAGGCGACACTTATCAATGCCATCCATTCTTCGTGCCTGACCGCCTGCCAATATAACACCTAAAATACTCATGATGATTTTGGCTCTATTATATTTGAGGTAGTGGTTTTTTCTGATTGAGAAACTTCAACATCCCATATCAAGCGCTCACTTCCAGACAAACACAAAAACCGTTTTCCCCGCAATCTACCGATTAATGTCATACCTAAGTCTTTAGCCAAATCCGCTCCCCATGCCGTAAAACCCGAACGCGAAACAAGAATTGGTATCCCCATCAAAGCTGTCTTTATCACCATCTCAGATGTCAATCGACCAGTCGTATACAGAATTTTATCTTCACTGCACTCAGAATTTACATGCATCCAACCAGCAACCTTATCCACTGCATTGTGTCGCCCAACGTCTTCCATATAAACTAACGGAACATCATCTTTACACAAAACAGTTCCGTGAATAGCCCCAGCCTC